>NZ_JBBGZG010000028.1:0-596 GCF_037479315.1 Comamonas sp. MYb69 | reverse complement strand
TTGATCAGCTTGACGGTGATCGACACGTTATCGCCAGGCATCACCATTTCCTTGTCAGCTGGCAGCTCGATGGCGCCGGTCACGTCCGTGGTACGGAAGTAGAACTGAGGACGGTAGTTGTTGAAGAAGGGGGTGTGGCGGCCGCCTTCGTCCTTGCTCAGCACATACACTTCAGCGGTGAAGTGGGTGTGTGGCTTGATCGAGTTAGGCTTGCACAGCACTTGGCCACGCTCCACGTCTTCACGCTTGGTGCCGCGCAGCAGCAGGCCAACGTTGTCGCCAGCTTGACCTTGGTCCAGCAGCTTGCGGAACATTTCCACGCCGGTCACGGTGGTCTTGACGGTGTCCTTGATACCGACGATTTCGATTTCTTCGCCGACCTTGATGATACCGCGCTCGATACGGCCGGTCACCACGGTACCACGACCGGAGATGGAGAACACGTCTTCCACGGGCATCAGGAAAGCACCGTCCACAGCGCGCTCTGGCGTTGGGATGTAGGTGTCCAGCGCTTCAGCCAGACGCAGGATAGCGGGTTCACCCTTGTCGGATTGGTCGCCTTCCAGAGCCAGCTTAGCCGAGCCGCGGATGATGGG
>NZ_JBBGZG010000027.1:0-1332 GCF_037479315.1 Comamonas sp. MYb69 | reverse complement strand
GGGCGTGTCCGATATTTTGTGTAAACGGGACGGGCTTCAGTTGATGGAGATGCGGTCTCCGAACTGAATGGTAAAGCGAGTCAGCGCAGCCTTCCAATCGCGGATGGGCAATGTCCACTTCTGGCTGATGTTGCGCAGCGCCAGATAGAACAACTTGGTCAGCGCTTCGTCACTGGGGAACGAGCCCCGATTCTTCGTCAGCTTGCGCAAGCTCATGTTCACCGACTCGATGGCGTTGGTGGTGTAGATGACCTTGCGGATTTCAGGTGGGTAATCAAAGAAGGGAATCAGCCGATTCCAGTTTCTGCGCCAGGACTGGCCGATGGGCAGATACTGCGTGTCCCACTTGGCCTCGAACTCACCGAGTCGCAGCTCAGCCTCTTGGGCGGTGGCCGCCTGGTAGATGCGGCGCAGATCGGCCGCAACCTCAGGGCGGAGCTTCCATGAGACGTAGTTCAGACTGTGGCGCACCATGTGCACGATGCACAACTGCACGACCGCCTTGGGGAATACCGCCTCGATGGCATCGGGGAAGCCCTTGAGGCCATCCACACAGGCCACGAAGATATCTTGTACGCCCCGGTTGCGTAGCTCCGTGACGACCTGCAGCCAGAACTTGGCCCCCTCGGTTTGGGCCAGCCACAAGCCCAGCACCTCCTTCTCGCCATTCATCGTGATGCCAATGGCCAGATAGACCGCCTTGACCCGTACAGCGCCCTCGCGCACCTTCACGTGGATGCAGTCCAGATAGACGATGGGATAGATGGCATCCAGGGGGCGGGCCTGCCAGGCCTTGACTTCGTCGCTGACGGCGTCCGTCACCGATGAAATCAGGCTGGGCGAGACCTCGGTGCCGTACATCTCTTGCAGGTGGGCCTGAATCTCACGCACCGTCATGCCGCGGGAATACAACGAGATGATTTTGTCGTCGAAGCCGCTCCAGCGAGTTTGGTGCTTGGGAATGAGCTGGGGCTCGAAGCTGCCATTGCGGTCACGAGGGACTTCAATTGGCAGTTCACCAAACTCCCCCTTGAGGGTCTTCTTGCTCTTGCCGTTGCGGGTGTTGCCCACGGGGTTGGCGACGGTCTCGTGGCGCTCATGACCGAGGTGTTCGGTCAACTCGGCATCCAAGGCCTTCTCAACTAGCAGCTTGGTCAGTTGCTTGAGCAGGCCATTCTCGCCAATCAGGTCTTCAGGCTTCTTGTAGTTGGCCAGGAGATTGGCCAATAGTTCTTCGGGTACTTCGTGCTTTTTGGATGTCATTGTGTTTACGGACAAGCAGGCTGTCGCCTGCAGTGAATTGGCCGTTTACACAAAATTCTGCACACCCTC
>NZ_JBBGZG010000026.1:1882-5256 GCF_037479315.1 Comamonas sp. MYb69 | reverse complement strand
ATCAAAGTTATAGGGTCAAGCCGCACGAGCAATTAGTATTGGTTAGCTTAACGCATTGCTGCGCTTCCACACCCAACCTATCAACGTCCTGGTCTAGAACGACTCTTCAGGGGGGTCAAGCCCCCGGCAGATCTCATCTTGGAACGAGTTTCCCGCTTAGATGCTTTCAGCGGTTATCTCTTCCACACATAGCTACTCGGCAATGCCACTGGCGTGACAACCGATACACCAGAGGTGTGTCCACTCCGGTCCTCTCGTACTAGGAGCAGGCTTCCTCAAATCTGCAGCGCCCACGGAAGATAGGGACCAAACTGTCTCACGACGTTTTAAACCCAGCTCACGTACCTCTTTAAATGGCGAACAGCCATACCCTTGGGACCGACTACAGCCCCAGGATGAGATGAGCCGACATCGAGGTGCCAAACACCGCCGTCGATATGAACTCTTGGGCGGTATCAGCCTGTTATCCCCAGAGTACCTTTTATCCGTTGAGCGATGGCCCTTCCATACAGAACCACCGGATCACTATGTCCTGCTTTCGCATCTGCTCGACTTGTCAGTCTCGCAGTTAAGCACGCTTATGCCATTGCACTATCGTCACGATGTCCGACCGTAACTAGCGTACCTTCGAACTCCTCCGTTACGCTTTGGGAGGAGACCGCCCCAGTCAAACTGCCTACCATGCACTGTCCCCGATCCAGATAATGGACCAAGGTTAGAACCTCAAACACACCAGGGTGGTATTTCAACGTTGGCTCCATGAGAACTAGCATCCTCACTTCAAAGCCTCCCACCTATCCTACACAGATCTGTTCAAAGTCCAATACAAAGCTACAGTAAAGGTTCATGGGGTCTTTCCGTCTTTCCGCGGGGAGATTGCATCATCACAAACATTTCAACTTCGCTGAGTCTCAGGAGGAGACAGTGTGGCCATCGTTACGCCATTCGTGCAGGTCGGAACTTACCCGACAAGGAATTTCGCTACCTTAGGACCGTTATAGTTACGGCCGCCGTTTACTGGGACTTCAATCAAGAGCTTGCACCCCATCATTTAATCTTCCAGCACCGGGCAGGCGTCACACCCTATACGTCCACTTTCGTGTTTGCAGAGTGCTGTGTTTTTATTAAACAGTCGCAGCCACCTATTCTTTGCAACCCCGTTTAGCTCCATTTGTACAACTTCACTTACTGAGGGCACACCTTCTCCCGAAGTTACGGTGTCAATTTGCCGAGTTCCTTCTCCTGAGTTCTCTCAAGCGCCTTAGAATACTCATCTCGCGCACCAGTGTCGGTTTGCGGTACGGTCGTGTGTAGCTGAAGCTTAGTGGCTTTTCCTGGAAGCTGGGTATCACTCACTTCGTCTGCAAGCAGACCCGTTATCACCCCTCATCTTAGCCCGGCGGATTTGCCTACCGAGCACGACTACAGGCTTGAACCAACATATCCAACAGTTGGCTGAGCTAACCTTCTTCGTCCCCACATCGCACTACACATCGGTACGGGAATATTGACCCGTTTCCCATCAGTTACGCATCTCTGCCTCACCTTAGGGGCCGACTTACTCTACGCCGATGAACGTTGCGTAGAAAACCTTGCGCTTACGGCGAGCGGGCTTTTCACCCGCTTTAACGCTACTCATGTCAGCATTCGCACTTCTGATACCTCCAGCATCCGTTACCAGACACCTTCACAGGCTTACAGAACGCTCTCCTACCACGCACAGTAAACTGTGCATCCGCAGCTTCGGTAACTGGCTTAGCCCCGTTACATCTTCCGCGCAGGACGACTCGATCAGTGAGCTATTACGCTTTCTTTAAATGATGGCTGCTTCTAAGCCAACATCCTGACTGTTTTAGCCTTCCCACTTCGTTTCCCACTTAGCCCGTTTTAGGGACCTTAGCTGGCGGTCTGGGTTGTTTCCCTCTTGAGTCCGGACGTTAGCACCCGGTGCTCTGTCTCCCAAGCTGTACTCTGCGGTATTCGGAGTTTGCATAGGTTTGGTAAGTCGCCATGACCCCCTAGCCTAAACAGTGCTCTACCCCCGCAGGTAATACTTGAGGCACTACCTAAATAGTTTTCGGAGAGAACCAGCTATTTCCAAGTTTGTTTAGCCTTTCACCCCTATCCACAGCTCATCCCCTAGTTTTGCAACACTAGTGGGTTCGGACCTCCAGTACCTGTTACGGCACCTTCATCCTGGCCATGGATAGATCACTTGGTTTCGGGTCTACACCCAGCGACTTGTCGCCCTATTCGGACTCGATTTCTCTACGCCTTCCCTATTCGGTTAAGCTTGCCACTGAATGTAAGTCGCTGACCCATTATACAAAAGGTACGCCGTCACCCCTAAGGGCTCCGACTTTTTGTAAGCATGCGGTTTCAGGATCTATTTCACTCCCCTCCCGGGGTTCTTTTCGCCTTTCCCTCACGGTACTTGTTCACTATCGGTCGATGATGAGTATTTAGCCTTGGAGGATGGTCCCCCCATATTCAGACAGGGTTTCTCGTGCCCCGCCCTACTTGTCTGCAGCCTAGTACCACCAATGCGTTTTCACATACGGGGCTATCACCCACTATGGCCGGACTTTCCATTCCGTTTTGTTAACACACTGACTATCACTGCAAGGCTCTTCCGAATTCGCTCGCCACTACTATCGGAATCTCGGTTGATGTCTTTTCCTCTGGGTACTTAGATGTTTCAGTTCTCCAGGTTCGCTTCACTGCGCTATGTATTCACGCAGTGATACCTATTGCTAGGTGGGTTCCCCCATTCAGAAATCTCCGGATCAAAGTTTATTTGCCAACTCCCCGAAGCTTATCGCAGGCTATCACGTCTTTCGTCGCCTATCATCGCCAAGGCATCCACCACATGCTCTTAGTCACTTGACCCTATAACTTTGACATCTATCTCTAGATCTCATCGCACAAGAACCCAAGCAACTGCTTTGCGAGGTCTCTCACCTCGCGCGTTATGCCGTAATGTGAATATCTTTGCTGTAAACCCGGTCGCCCAGATTCACATTCTTGAAGAATATTCGTCATTACTGAATAAAAATTGCTTCCGCAAAGTTTCATTCGTTTTGACGCAATCAAATTGTTGCTGGTGGCACGGTGCAGTAAAACCTTTACGAATTTCTGCTTTCCACCAGCAACGCTGATTTTCGACTCTATGAATTTTTAAAGAACAGCCGCGTTGATCCGGAAATCCGGAATCAACAACAAAACAGTCTCTTGCGAAACCGCTTTGGTGTTGAGTGATAAGTGTCTATCGGAATCTGGTTTGATAACCAAGTAATTGGTGGAGGATGACGGGATCGAACCGACGACCCCCTGCTTGCAAAGCAGGTGCTCTCCCAGCTGAGCTAATCCCCCTT
>NZ_JBBGZG010000025.1:0-10493 GCF_037479315.1 Comamonas sp. MYb69 | reverse complement strand
CTTTACCATTCAGTTCGGAGACCGCATCTCCATCAACTGAAGCCCGTCCCGTTTACACAAAATATCGGACACGCCCACTGGCTATTCCGACATCAAGCTGCTCTACGCGACCGCAGGACCAACGCAGACACGTCCACCACCATCAACGACAGCAGCGGCTTCTCCCACAGCTCGCCAAACAAGCTGCGCATGCGTTGCCACGAGTTCAACGACGCCATTGTAAACAATTGCAAGCATTGCTGTGTTCTCACGAAGCATTGTAGTTTTTCAGCATCTTGAAGGTTGACTTGCCATATTTGTTTCCATACGATGAATTGAAATTTCCTCTGATGCAGATCAATATTTCAGCAAATTAATCGAACGAACTATGAGAATCCTGTTGAAAAATTCTCCGCGTTACCGCTTTGCAAGCCCATTGATGCGAGGGTTGCTGGCAGCAGGATTGCTTAGTGCGAGCACTGCCTGGGCCGGTACTTGGAATATCAACTATACGCCTCAGCAGACACCGAATTCTTCTTTTTATACGTCTCCACCTTCAGCTTCCTCACTTACACCTGTGATGGCGTTCAGTCCGCCTACAGGCATGAAACTTGGCGTTTATTTCTCTTGCAATGGTGGTGCCTTTACGCCTGACCCAGCAGCAGGGGTTTATCAACAGGTTAATAACCCAAGCGGTGGATTCATCGCATTCGATAATTTAGGGGCTAGTCCATCGGCGGTCGCGATCAATGTCACACCGGATACTGTTGGGGGCGTGGCTAATTGCGAGCTTGAAGCTTTCCCTACATATTATGATGTAGTGACGGGCGACTCAGCGCAGGTAGAGGACGTGCCTCACGCTGGATATGTGAGTAATGCACAAGGTTATGATCAGAGTGGAGATCCTTCTGCACCAAGCTATTATGCGTGGGTGTCGGAGATGCTCGTTTTTCACTCGGAGCCGATCATATCAATTCCAAGCATTGAGTCCGGCCCCATTAGTGACTCGGGGTCTGTTACCAGCAACTTATTCATCAATTCGAAGACTACCACGGCTACTGTTACGTTCGAGTTGACTAATGCGCAGGCCACAGACAGCACCATCACTTTCATGGTGACAGAAGTTCCTCAATCTTATTTGGGTGGCAGTTATGACCCTGTATCTGAGGGCTATTTACCCGCTTATGGGAATTCCACACCAATTACGGTTACTATCCCCGCCAATCAAACTAGTATCGTTGTGACTTTGCCCGCCATCTTGCCAGGATCGCAAGTCATTATTAACCCCACCACCTATCCGGGAGCCATCGATGGCACACCTGTTTTGGATCAGTTGACGCCCTTGGTATTTAGAATGATGGGTAACCATGGCGATCCCGAGCCATTGGTTTATGTAAAAGGTATTCCTGGTTCAGACCCTGCAGCTCAAGTCGTCCCAACTAACCAGATTAGCTTCAGTGTGAAGTTGAATGTGCCACCACCGCCGAATGTTAGCCTAAGTTGCCTCCCATCCGAGATTTTGGACTCAGACAACCAGTCCGCGACCTGCACCATTTCATCCGATGTGGCCGCAGGCACTGCTGGTCTTCGGGTCAACTTGAATCTGCCGCAATCCAATCCACGATACTCCACCGATTGCCCTAACCCGATCATCATTGCTTCGGGCGCAACCGCAGCAAGCTGCAAAATAACTGCCACGTCCAATATGGTCGCAGGCGACGGCAATGTGACAGCAGCGCTTTCTCTGGCGGCCCCTACCAATGCGAACGAATATGTAGTCACAGGGTCTGCCGCCCAGGTGCTGGTCAAGGATGACGATGTCGTCACGCCACCAGACCCATCTGTTACGCCTCAGCCTGTGCCGACCCTTGGGGGTTGGGCATTGGGACTTTTGAGTGCCTTGTTGTTCGGATTCGCATCCATTCGACGCTCTGCTTTTGGCGTTCGGGAGTGACCATCAAGCCTGAGATACTCTCGGGCTCTCAATTTTTCTGATTCAGCTTATGTTTTCCTCGCTATTGCACGCCAAAACGCTATTGTCCAACTGTCTTTTGGTGCCGGTGGAGCACATTGGCGATGACGCCAATGTGGGCGATCTTCGGGATGTCGACAGTTTGATGTTCGAAGGAATTGTGATTGAAATCGAGAATGCCACTGGGATGCCGGTGGATGTGATGGATTTGCTGCAGCTGAGAACAGTTCGAGACGTAGCGAAGCTATTGGATGGTCAGCCGTTGAACATGGCTGATTGATAGCGACAAATACACGCTGATGGATCCTTCCGATATCTGCAATGAGTTGTACCACTTAGCACGTACCCAGCCTGGTATTTCGTCTTTGCATCGTCTCAGTGATCGCAGAGTCTGGATTGTGCAGCATCCCTCAGATGCCCATCACATTCTGAAGGCAAATGCGGACAACTGGCCCAAGCATATGGCGTGGATGCGTCAAACGCTGGGGCCGTCGCGCATGTCGGAGAATCATGGCGCCTGGGTGTTTCGCAGGCAGCTTACACAAACTCATTTCAACCGCTATGACGTTGTCAAAACGGTTCGTGCATCGCGCCAAGCCTTTTCGGAGGCTTTACCACAACTGATTGCACAAACGGCAACCGCTCCGCTCTCAGACCATTTGCTGCGGGAGATGACACTGCGGATTTTTCTGGATGTGTTTTTTGATGTGGATTTGCGCGAGACAAATATCAATTCAGAGCATCTGTTTCGATTGTTGGAGATGAGTTCTCAGTATGCTTTTATTCCTCCTGGTGACCTGACGGGGGATGAGCGGCGGCACCACGTAAGCCAATTGAACGCCGCCAAAGCACGGGTAATGCAAGATATGAGCGTATTCAGGCAACCCGAATATGCCAATAAGCCTGTCATTCGAGAGATGCTGGCGGCCGAGTCGGTCACCCGTGGTCAGCCTGATCGTTTTGTTTTGGAGCAGGAGCTGATCACCTTGCTGGCGGCAGGTTCGGAGACTAGTGCAAGTACCTTTGGGTGGGTTTGTTACTTGTTGGCTCAGCATCCTGACGTGCAGAAAATGCTACGTGATTGTGAGGACTCCTCGCCAATGCTCGATGACTTCCTGAGTGAAACGTTGCGGCTGTTTCCCGCCAACCCGATATTGAGCCGTCATGCTGTGTCCCATGATGTTTTCAGTGCTGGCGCGGTTCAGCCTGGCGACGTTGCCTTGGTTTCCTTGGTGGGACTTCAAATGCATGGTGTACGCCGCGACAAACCGTGGCAGCTTGAAATGGCGGCGTCTCGCGAGTTGCATAATCGAGCGGAAAGTGGTTTGGGTACGGCCTTTGGCGTGGGTGAACGGGTTTGTGGCGGACGTCTGTTTGCAATGACGGAGATGCGCACGCTGCTTCATGCGTTGCTCGGCCGAACTGAAGTTCACCCAACGGCCCACGAACCACTCGACCAGCCACTGGATATGCAGTGGTGTTCTCTCATGGTGCGACGTGGTGGTCACCGTGTACGCATTCAGCCTCTTATGTCTCACTGATGAATTCACGATTGCAACCGCTATCCCCTGAGCAACACTTGGGCATGGGCCTGCGTACTGACAAAGACTGGACGTTTTGTCAGACCTTGGATGCGGCGCCCATAGCCTTGACAGAGTTCGCGAACATGGTCGGCAGCCAGCCCATTGTTTTTTCAATCGGGCCAATGCCCCAGCCGCTTGCCATATTCGGAATGCAGCCAGGCAAGAATGATTTCCTAGACTTGCAGCATCAATGGCCTGCGCACTATACGGTTCCTAACGTACTTCTGCATCACCCTTTTTCGATTGCGCAAGATCAAGACAATCCAAAGAGAGCCGTGATGTGTGTGGATACGACGGCTTCCCGCTTCGTGCCATTGGAGGATGATGAGTCGGCTTTACCCTTGTTCACGTTCGATGGCCGTCCGACGCCCATGCTATCGGGAATCACGCAACAGCTGGGGGCGCATTGGAGCGCCTTGCAAGAAGCCATTGCATTCGGCCAAGCCTTGAACAAGGCGGGTTTGCTGGAAGACGTGTGCGGGAACGTCCGCCTGTCAGATGGTTCAACTCACACAACCCGGACCTTTCGCCGCGTGAATGCCTCGGCGTTCCGTGCTTTGCCGGAAGCTGAGCTGACTCGCTGGTTCCGCCAGGGTTGGACTGATGCCATTGCTTTGCATCTGGCCAGTTTGAATCGCTGGATGCAGTTGTTTGAAAGGCACCAACGCTCAAACCTAGTGATGTCGCCAAAGGCGCATGATGGTGAGTAACTCATCCTATTCAAAGATCAGTTGCCTCGCGGAAGCGTTGGAGTATGCGGCTAGCAGTTCGGCAGGGCTGCGTATTTTTGATGCTCGCGGCAACCTGACAGCGAAAATCAGTTATCAAGATTTGTATCAGGCTGCGCGGATGCGGGCGACGCAATTGCAAGGGTTAACAAGGAAATGGCCCCAGCCTGCAGTGATTGGATTGATTGCCCAAACCAGCTTATCCTTCATCACTGATTTTTTCGCTTGCCAATTGGTGGGGCTTCTGCCGTGCCCATTGCCTCCCCCCCCGGTTGCTTTGGGGTTGGAAGCATATGTGCGGCGCACCAGGCAATTGCTGGCTGCTGTTCAAGCGAGGATGCTGCTGTTCGACTCCATCCATGCGCCTTTGCTGGATTGGTTTGAGCGTTTTGCACGCTCAGATGATCCAAATTTGCAACTGATCAGGAGTACATCGTTGCCCGTACCCGACGAGTCGTTGACGTCGCAGCCTCTGAAGGGTGATGCCGCTGCCTACATACAGTTGTCATCGGGCACCACTCATGAGCCCAAGGGCATTCAAATCTCTCAGCACGCCGTATGTCACAACCTCAAGGCGATTTTGCATGAAGGGCTGCAAATCAAGTCTTGTGACCGGGCTTTTTCGTGGCTGCCACTCCACCACGACATGGGGCTAGTGGGGTTTCTATTGGCTCCTTTAATGGGTGCCGTACCGCTGGATTTGCTGCCTCCTCAGGCCTTTGCACGTCGTCCGCAAATATGGCCGAACTTGATGGCGAAATTGGGCAGTACGGTGTGCTTTGCCCCTAGCTTTGCCTGGGGCCTTGCGGCCGACAGAACCTCTCTGGAGGAAGCGCAGCAGTTGCGTTTGAACTTGCGTATTGCAGGTGTTGGTGGCGACATGGTGCGTGCTCACGACCTGAATCGATTTACCAAGCGCTTTGAAGCTAGCGGATTTGCTCCCCAGAGCTTTCATCCCTGCTATGGTTTGGCTGAAGCCACATTGGCTGTCAGCATGGGATCATCGAATCCCGACGCCTTGGATCGACTCAGCAGTGGTAAGCCCCTGACGAATTGGGAGATCCGCATCGTGGATGATGCCGGAGCGTCCCTTCCTGCGCTGAAGTCGGGACACATCCACATTCGTGGACCTGCGTTGATGACAGGGTATTGGCAGGAGGGCCTGCTATCTCGTTTGTCGCCTCAAGCGTGGTTTCGAACGGAAGATTTGGGGTATCTCACTCCATCAGGAGAATTGGTTGTGACTGGACGCATGCAATCACTCTTGCTGGTTCGTGGTCGCAACGTCCATGCGGAAGCTATTGAGTCAGCTATCTGCGAAGATCTTCAGCTACCCCATGGGACAGTGATGGCCTTCCAAGAAGAAAGACCTTTTTCGGCTGGGATTGTCATTGCGGTGGAGTGTGGGTCAAAGGATCAGGCACTGCGACAACAATGGACTGAGGCTGTAAGGAAAATAGTCTTTGAAACGTGTCAGGACGCTGCTGAAATTCTGCTTGTGTCCCCTCGAACTGTGAAGCTAACGACATCTGGAAAGATTGCGCGACAGATGACGTTAGAACGATTAAGCGACCAACGCCAATGAAAGATTCTGTTCAATCTTCGATCGCATTGAATGCGGCAGGTGCTCGGCTTGATCTCTTGCAGCCCAATGAAGTCCCTTCAGACTGGTCTTGGTTACGCCCGGAGACTTTGGCCAGCTTGAATATGGCATTTCCCTTGTCCGCGGCGGATCAGATCCCAAAGTTGCTGACACAATCCGGCATTCAATTTTGGGGCATCAATGTAGATGGGCGATTGCGCGCCCTGTATCTATGCAGTAATCATTTACAGCATCAGGTTACACGCATTGCATTTATAGCACTACCGCACGCCCGCGGCCTGAAGCTCCTCACTCAAACTTTCGGGCAACTGGCGGACAGGCTATTGTCTGCTAGTTCTCCAAAATTGTCTGTTTACTTGCTTGGCTGTGAAGTGAGGAGATTGTGGCCCTTGCTTCGGGTTAACAGGCATTTTTTTTTGGAAGGTCGGTTACGTCAAGTTTGGCATCCTGCACTACAACGCAACGAGGACGTGTTCGTTCTGTCTGCGCTAGGATGTGGCTCGAAACCGCCATATGGTTCGCTATGGCTAAATGCGAGCGCTAAAGCAAGTCGTCGATTTTTCAGTAGTTGGACGGTGGATCAGTCAATCACCAATTTACCTGAAAGACCAGCTCGAGGGAGTACTCTTGTCGACGCATCTGGATATCAGTTGCGGACATTAACGGCTAAAGATGCCAATGAAACGCTGGTGCATTGGCTTAATTCCCCCCGGTTGATAAGCAGCATGAATCTGCCGCGATTCAATTACAGCTTGGCGAGTGTGCGTGCTCTGCTGGCCAGTTTTGACCGTCAATACAATCAATTCATTGGAGTGTACAGGCACGGAAGTGATCAGCTCATTGGCTTTTATACGGTGTTGGTGGACGAGCGTGCCCGACATGCTCAGTTGGCGTTATGCGTTTACCCTGTCGATGTACCAGCAGTACGCATTATGGTTGACACAATTACGCCATTAACCGATAGTTTTTTTGAGCGTTTTGCCATTCAGAAAATCACTGGCAATGTTCTTGTCACCAATAGACGAATGCTTCTCAGCTTATCGTACAACTTCACCTTTTTGCTTGAGGCTGTGCTCCGCCAAGAATGTGAAGGCGACCATAGTCGCATCGATGTAGCGGTGTTCTCGACGTTTCGAGACCATGATCTTCGTCCTAAAACAGGTCATTTCATGTTGTCAAAGGGGGATGAAAGCCCATAGTCAGATAGACAAACTCCGTCTATCTGTGGCGATTCAACTGCTCAAAACGCACCAATGCCTGGTCTTTGGGCTACCGACCTATTGAAATGTCGTCATGAGCGGCAGCAATCGCTGCGAAACTGAAGCGGTATTGAGCAAATGGCACCCCCATCGATCATTTGCTGGATTTGCGCAGTAATGGAGGCGCTAGTTGCGACCAAGAGGCGGTCACCGTGTGATGCCGCTCGTGTTAATAGGCACCCATATACTCGCGTTTGCCGATCGCGACACCGTTGTGGCGCAAGATGTCATAGGCAGTAGTCACATGGAAGAAGAACTGCGGCAGACCGTAGTGGAATAGATATGTACTCGCGGTCAGTTTCTTTTCCTTGGGCGTGCCGGGGCGCAGTACGATTTCACGGTTTTCGCGGAGATCAAATTGCTCGGGCTTGAAAGTTTCCAGATGGGCCAGCGCCTTGGCGATCAACGCTTGAAGGTCGGCCCGTGTCGGGCCAAGATGGCACTTCTGCACCAGCGAGGCGGGAGTCGATGCCCTTGGAGAAATCCGAGGCGATCTGCACCTGACGTATCAGTGGAAACATATCGGGAAACAGCCGCGCCTGCAGCAACGCATTTGGATCGAGATTGTTAATTTCCATGCAACCCTGAGCCGGCATTTCCATCTAACTTTGATCCACCCTCTTTGCAAGCCTGGAAGGCTTACGTTGTGGATAAGTTCTTGGTTCTCTCCTTCTTGGATTGTGCCGGCAGCGCCGAGCTGTTCTTGAAGCGGAAGCTGTCGTTGCCAGTCTCCAGAATATGGCAATGGTGCGTGAGCCGGTCCAGCAGCGCTGTGGTCATCTTCGCATCACCGAACACGGTGGCCCATTCGCTTAAGCTTAGGTTGGTCGTGATCACAACACTGGTTCGTTCGTAGAGCTTGGACAGAAGGTGGAACAGCAAGGCACCACCAGACGCGCTGAATGGCAGGTAGCCCAGTTCGTCGAGGATGAGCAGATCGGCGTACATGAGCCGCGTGGCGATCTGCCCCGACTTGCCTTGCGCCTTCTCGACCTCCAGTGCATTGACCAGTTCGACCGTGGAGAAGAATCGCACCCGGCGATGGTGATGCTCGATGGCTTGTACGCCGAGCGCCGTGGCCAAGTGGGTCTTGTCTGTGTATTGACCCAGCAGTTTCTGCACAGTCGAGCGGCTAATGCGCAAGCTGGGGCTACGCGGGGTGATGCGAGGCAAGGTCGTGCGCACCACCATCGGGGATGCCAAAGTGCCATGCCCGATGGACCGCGTCAACCGCCAGTTCCGAGCCGAGCGTCCGAACCAGTTATGGGTCAGCGACTTCACCTACGTTTCGACCTGGCAGGGCTGGTTGTACGTGGCCTTTGTCATCGACGTGTTTGCCAGGCGCATCGTGGGCTGGCGGGTGAGCAGTTCAATGCGCACGGACTTCGTGCTCGATGCACTGGAGCAAGCCCTCTATGCCCGGCAGCCTGAGCGCGATGGAAGCCTGATATGCCACAGCGACCGCGGGTCGCAATACGTCAGCATTCGGTACTCCGAACGACTGGCTGAAGCGGGCATAGAGCCTTCCGTGGGCAGCAAGGGCGACAGCTATGACAACGCCTTGGCCGAGACCATCAACGGCCTCTACAAGGCCGAGTTAATCCATCGCCGCGCGCCATGGAAAACAAAGGAAGCCGTGG
Source organism: Comamonas sp. MYb69 (assembly GCF_037479315.1). Taxonomy (NCBI): domain Bacteria; kingdom Pseudomonadati; phylum Pseudomonadota; class Betaproteobacteria; order Burkholderiales; family Comamonadaceae; genus Comamonas; species Comamonas sp. MYb69. Next base: position 1,729 of record NZ_JBBGZG010000025.1, on the reverse strand, counting down.
AGTTCGCCACGCTCGAATGGGTGTCATGGTTTAACCACCATCGCCTGCTCGAACCCATTGGATACATCCCACCTGCGGAAGCTGAGGCAAACTACTACCGGCACCTAGCCAATCAGAACACTGCTGTGGTGGTCTGACTTAAACCAAACAGCCTCCTCGAAACCCGGGGCGATTCAATTAGCACGCTTCCATGCATTCCGATAAGCGGCCCTTCCTTCGTCTGGCCATTTCCTGACTACGTACCTACTGCGAGTACTTCAAGGAGTTGTGAATGAACGGTTGCGGTTCCCACAGCAGCCATCAGCTCGCAATGCGTGAAAGACTGCATTCGCTGCACAGCGGTCATCAGCTGACGAGGTACGGATGAGGACAGGGCTTATTCATGAGTAGCGATAGCGTACTGTCAGTAGTCCTCTGGCTGCCTGACAGCTACCGTCAGTTGCTCACATGAAACCTGTCATTGGCTAAACGCCCGCGTCGATGTGCTGTGAAGGTCGGTTATGGGTGGGTAGCTCAAGACATCAACTGGGTCGAAGCAGATGTAGGGCACTTTGAAAAGTGTTGGTATTTTTGTTGGTGTCTTTTGATGGGTTCTCAGTACAGTCGTGATTTTATGCGGGATGAGACGATTTTTTAGATCCCCGCCAGCGCCTTTTTTGTGCTCTGCCAGAGCAGCACCAACCCGCCTGCGGAGTCGCAGCGCGGGTTTTTTGTTGCCTGTTGCCTGGTTCCTGTTGGGTGCTGCTGGCGTGCAGGTGTTGGCTTGCGCCGCTGCAGATCGGGCTGCGTTCCCCGGAGGGGTGTTGCGCAGCAGTGGCTACCAGGCCTTTGCGTGCCGCTGGTCGGGCATTGCGATGTGTCTCTGCAGGCGCCAAAGAGGCCCCATGTGCGCCATCGCTGCGACGGATCGCCCAGCCTTCGCACGATTTTTTGAAAAAACCTGGCCGATTCGTCCGAGGTGCCCAAAAACCGCCTACAATACGCAGCTTAGCGGCTGTAGCTCAGCTGGATAGAGTACTTGGCTACGAACCAAGGGGTCGTGGGTTCGATTCCTGCCAGCCGCACCAGTTAAGAGCCTCGAGATTCAGGTCTCGGGGCTTTTTATATAGAGTGAAGCATTGTTTTCGGGTTTGTTCGGGTTGCGTCCCTTGAAGAAATTTGCGAGAAATCGGAAGTTTCTAAAAACAGCCAAAAATGATGCTACAATCTAGTTCTTCTTCGGAGGGGTGCCCGAGTGGCTAAAGGGGGCAGACTGTAAATCTGTTGGCTTACGCCTACACTGGTTCGAATCCAGTCCCCTCCACCAGAAATGGTTGAAGAAGAAAGCTTTGCAGCAATTGCGCTTCTGGCGCGGTTGATGCGGGAGTAGTTCAATGGTAGAACCCTAGCCTTCCAAGCTAATGACGCGGGTTCGATTCCCGTCTCCCGCTCCAGTCTGCAGTAAAGCGATCCTGTTGCAATTTGAAAAAATTGCCCATGTGGCTCAGTGGTAGAGCACCCCCTTGGTAAGGGGGAGGTCGGCAGTTCGATCCTGCCCATGGGCACCATATTTAAGTGCGCACGGTTCTTGTTGCGCTATATCCCATTAGGTTTAGGTTTTTTCGGAGTCTAGAATGGCAAAAGGAAAATTCGAGCGCACCAAGCCGCACGTGAACGTGGGCACCATTGGTCACGTGGACCACGGCAAGACCACGCTGACGGCTGCTATCGCAACCGTGCTGTCTGCCAA
>NZ_JBBGZG010000024.1:0-48787 GCF_037479315.1 Comamonas sp. MYb69 | reverse complement strand
CCGCGCCGGGAGGGCCTGCGCTCCCAGCGGCCACAGCGGCGCCTTGCGCGGCTCCCATTGGGGAGCAAAACTCGCCTGCAGGTTGTCGCGCTTGGGCGGCACGCCCGGCACCTTGCGCACCGCAAAGCCGCACTGGGCCAGGTCGCGGCGCAGCTGGGCGGCGATGGTCCAGGTCGCCAACTGGGTGCCGCGCCGGGCGCAGCGTGCCACGGCCTTCAAGCTGTGCAGGCTCCACATATCGGGGTTGCGCGCGGGGCTGAAGCCGTCCAGGTAGATGCTGTCTGCCACCAGCTCTTGCTGGCGCAGCATGGCCTGGCTGTCGCCAATCAGCAGACTGAGCAGCACCCGGCCACCGGCCAGGCGCAGGCGGTGCACGCCCGGCAGCAGCCCCCACCATTGGGCGGCGAGTTCTTCGGCCAGCGGCAGCAGATGGGGAAACTTGCGCGCTTGCGCCAAGAGGTCAGCCGCCGCAATGGGAAAGGCCTCGGTCGAGACAAAGTGCAGCAGCGCGGGGCGGGCTGGGTCTTGCTGCCAGGCATGCCAGGTGACCAGAAAATTGAGCCCAAAGCCAAAGCCGGTCTCCAGAATGCGCCATTGCGGTAGGCCGGCCCAGGCCTGGGGCAGGCCGCAGCCGGCCAGAAACACCTGCTCGGCCTGGGCCAGTGCATGGGCGGCTTCGCTGTGGTAACGGTCAGCAAAGCGGGGGCTGTAGGGCGTGCCGTCGGCCATCCATTGCACGGTCTCAGTCATGGCTTGCAAAGATCATCTCTCAAAGAAGGGGGATTGTAGGGAGTTCAGTCCCAGCGCGCCGCGCAGCATTCCCTGGATGGCGGTTTTGTGACAATTTGTTGTCAAACCCGGGCTATCATGGCCCCATGCCTGATCGACCGTCTGCCCGTTCTCTAGTCTCTCATTGCCTGTTGCTGGCGCTGGCCTGGACCCTGCCTGGCCATGCCCAAACACCCGCCCAAGCCCAGCCCGCCGTCTATGCCGCTGCGCAGGCAGAGCAAACGCCGATGCTGGCGACCTTGAAGAACCTGGTGCATATCGAATCGGGCAGCCGTGACTATGGCGGCGTGAGCTATATCGCCCAGGTGGCGGCCGAGCGGCTGAAAGCACTGGGCGGCGAGGTGCAGATCATTCCGGCGACGGATGTGGTGCGGCTGGAAGATACGCCCGAGCAGGTCGGCCCCATGGTGCAGGCCGTCTTCAAGGGCCGGGGGCAGTCGCGCATCATGATGATTGCGCATATGGACACCGTCTACCAGCGCGGCGATGTGGACAAGCAGCCGTTCCGCATTGAGGGCGATCGCGTCTACGGCCTGGGTGTCGAGGACGAAAAGCAGGGCGTGGCGCTGGTGCTGCACAGCATCGCGATGCTGCAAAAGCTGGGCTATGATAGCTTTGGCGAGATCACCGTGCTGTTCAACAGCGATGAGGAGATCAGCTCGCCGGGCTCGCGCCGGCTGATCAGCGCACTGGCGCGCGACCAGGATGCCATTTTCTCTTTCGAGAGTGGCGGCCTGCAGGGCACCCTGCACCTGGCCACCAGTGGCATTGGCGCCATGTTTTTGGATGTGCAGGGCAAATCCTCGCATGCCGGGGCCAAGCCCGAAGCGGGGGTGAATGCGCTGTATGAACTGTCGCACCAGCTGCTGCAGATGCGCGACCTGTCGCAACCCGAAAACGGCCTGAAGCTGAACTGGACCATCGCGCAGGCAGGCACCACGCGCAATGTGATACCGCCCCACGCACAGGCGCAGGCCGATGCCCGGGCGCTGCGGGCCCAGGATTTCCAGGCGCTGCAAGATGCGGTGCAGGAAAAAATCAAGAACCGCCTGCTGGAAGGCAGCAAGGTGACGGCCCGCTTTGAGCTGCGCCGCCCGCCGATGCAGGCGAGCGACGCCGCACGCCGCATCACTGCGCAGGCGCAAACCATTTACCGCGATGAGCTGGGCATACCGCTGCATGTGAACGATGTGGCGCTGGGCGGCGGCACCGATGCCGCTTTTGCCGCCCTCAACACCCGGGGTGGGGTGGTCGAGGGCATGGGCGTGTGCGGCTATGGCGCGCATGACATGTATGGCGAATACATCCTGCTGGACTGCATTGCGCCGCGCCTGTACCTGGTGGCGCGCATGGTGATGGCGCTGTCGGAGCCGGCGACCGCGCGCTGATCGCCGGCCGCCGGAGCAGGGCTGAGGCTCAGCCCTTTTTCTGCAGCATCTTGATGACGCTGGAGAAGTCCTCCGCGCCATGGCCGGCAATGCTGTGCGCCGCATACAGCTGGCGCGCCATGCCACCCAGCGGGGTGCTGGCCTTCACCGTCATCGCGCTTTCCTGCGCCAGGCCCAGGTCCTTGAGCATCAGATCGGTGCCAAAGCCGCCGGTGTAGCCACGCGTGGCGGCGCTGGCGTCCTGCACGCCGGGGAAGGGGTTGTAGACCTCCAGCGCCCAGTTGCCGCCCGAGCTGCGGCGCATGATCTCGCTGAGCACCTTGGGATCCAGGCCATTGGCAACACCCAGTGCAATAGCCTCGCTGGTGCCCACCATCAAAATACCCAGCAGCATGTTGTTGCAGATCTTGGCGGTCTGGCCCGCACCGACATCGCCGGCGTGGAAGATGTTCTTGCCCATTTTCTCGAGCAGCGGACGGGCACGCTCCAGGTCGGCTGCGCTGCCGCCGACCATAAAGGTCAGGCTGCCGGCAATCGCGCCGCCGGTGCCCCCGGAGACCGGCGCATCGATAAAGCCAATGCCCAGCGCCTGCGCGGCCTTGGCCACTTTCTGGCTGGTTGCTGCCGCGATGGTGGAGCTGTCAATGATCAGCGCGCCCTTGGCGATGCCTTGCAGCAGCCCCGCCTGGCTGCCGTTGCCCAGAAACAGGCCTTCGACATGCTGGCTGGCGGGCAGCATGCTGACGATGACCTCGGCGCCTTCGACGGCCTCCTGGGCGCTGGTCGCGGCGCTGCCGCCTTCGGCCATAACCTTGGCCACCGCTTCGCGGCTCAGGTCAAAAGCGCGGACCTGGTGGCCCGCCTTGGCCAGGTTGATGGCCATGGGCGCGCCCATATTGCCCAGGCCGATGAATGCGATAGTTGCCATATTTGTCTCCTTGAAGTGTTATTGCACAGGGTTGTGGGTTGGCATGGATAAGGAAAGACAGCGTCGGAGTCAGAGTTCAAAGATCGCTGTCAAACACGCTGTGGCGTTTGCGGGCGGCGGGCGTTGGGTTCGCATCGCCAGCCGCTTTGGCGGTTTTTGCTTTTTTCAGCGGCTTGGCGGAGGGATCGGAAGTAGCAGCCTTGGGCTTTTTCTTTGGGGTCGCCTTGGCGCGCGGGTTAAAGGCCAGCGCCGCATCGATCCAGTGCTGCCAGGCCTCACGCGTGGCATAGGCGGCGGGCCCCACCAGAAAATAGCCGTCCATCAAGCCTTTGGACGACAGCGGCCGCACTCCCGGCAGTTCTGCCACCTGGGCATGGGTTTCGGGCGCAATGCGCACCAGCAGCTCGTCGTTCTCCACGCCCAGGCACATCTTGCCGTCGACCATGAACACATGGCAGCCGAACATGGTTTTCTCTTCGACCGAGACGCCCACGGCTTGCTCGGCCAGTGCCAGGCGCACGGCATCGATAAGGCGCAGGGTTTCAGGGTCCAAAGGGCGGCGTGGCATGGTGGGAGGGTGCTTGGGCAGGAGGGGGCAAGGCAGCGCCTGCTCAGCGGATGGCCTCAGGCGCATCCCCATCGAGCATGCGCCGGGCGATGATGACCCGCATGATCTCGTTGGTGCCTTCCAGAATCTGGTGCACCCGGGCGTCGCGCATCAGCCGCTCGAGCGGGTACTCGCGAATATAGCCGTAGCCGCCGTGCAGCTGCAGCGCATCGTTGCAGACATTGAAGCCCGCATCCGTCGCAAAGCGCTTGGCCATTGCGCAGTAGGTGGAGGCATCGCGCGCGCCGGCATCGAGCTTGCTGGCGGCCAGGCGCACCATCTGGCGCGCGGCGACCAGCTCGGTGGCCATGTCGGCCAGCTTGAACTGCAGCGCCTGAAAACTCGCAATCGGCTTGCCGAACTGCTTGCGCTCCTGCATATAGCTCTGCGCCTGGGTGAGCGCGCCCTGGGCCGCGCCCACGGAGCAGGTGGCGATATTGATGCGGCCGCCGTCGAGCCCCTTCATCGCAATCTTGAAGCCTTCGCCCTCACGGCCCAGCAGATGGTTGGCGGGGATGCGCACATTGTCAAAGCTGATCACACGCGTGGGCTGGCTGTTCCAGCCCATTTTTTCTTCCTTCTTGCCGTAGCTGATGCCTTCCAGGTGCGCGGGCACGGCAAAGGCGCTGATGCCCGAGGCACCCGATTGTGCGTCGCCCGTGCGGGCCATCAGTACCAGCATGTCGGTGGCGCCTGCCCCGCTGATAAAGGCCTTGCTGCCATTGATGATGTAGTCATGGCCGACCAGCTCGGCCCGGGTCTTGAGCGAGGCGGCGTCGGACCCGGCACCGGGCTCGGTCAGGCAGTAGCTGGCGAGCTTCTGGCCGCTGGCGAGCAGGGGCCCCCATTCCTCGCGCACGGCATCGCTGGCCCAGGTGCCCAGCATCCAGGTCGCCATATTGTGGATCGTGATGAAGGCGGTGGTGGAGGGGTCTACGGCGGCCAGCTCCTCAAACACCAGGGTGGCATCGAGCCGGGGCAGCGCCAGGCCGCCGGCATTTTCGGGGGCATACAGGCCGCAAAAGCCCAGCTCGCCCGCCTTGGCAATCGCCTCACGGGGAAAGACGGCTTCGGCATCCCAGTGCGCGGCATGCGGGGCGAGTTCCGCCTGGGCAAAGGCGCGCGCGGTGTCGGCAAAGGCGCGTTGGTCTTCTGATAGCTCGAAATCCATGGGCTTGTCTCCTGTCTCTTATCGTGCTGCGCCGGGCATGGGAGGCCCGGGCAGCAGCGTTTTGTGGTGAACGCGGCTGGCTATGGTTTTTGCAGCAGCTAGTGCGGCGGGCCTTCGTGCAGCCAGACCATCAACTCCTTCTTGCGCTTGCCGATTTCGGCCACCAGGCATTCGTGGTAGCGGCGCGGCCAGTCGGGCTGGGCCTCGTGCGCGGCCTGCTGCTTCTTGCAGGTGGCGGCGCGCTGGCGTATCCACTCGTTCTGGTCGCGGCGCAAGGCAGGGCGTTCGTGCGCCGACAGAATGCGCATGACGTCGCCATACAAGATGTTGTTGTCGGTATCGGCTTGCTGAAAGGCCTGCACCGCGCAGGCATTGGTTTGCTCGGTATTGCCGCCGCTCACACAGGCCGCGCCGGCCTGGGCCAGCACGGTCTGCGGGGCGAGGGCAGCCGAGGCTGCAAAAAACAGAGCCAGCAGCGCTGGGCGGAATGCAAGGAAATGGGGCATAGCCCAGATCATCGCCGCAAAACTGCAGCGGCCCGGCAAAGGCCCGCTGCGTTGTTTGCCAAGGCCGCTTATTTCAGGCTGATGGTGGTGTTCACACCATGGGCGATGGTGCTGTCGTCAAACCAGCGGGCCGTCACGGTCTTGGTCTGCGTGTAGAACATGACGACCTGCTTGCCGTAGGGGCCCAGGTCGCCGAGCTTGGAGGCGCGGCTGCCGGTGAACGAGAACAGCGGCACGGGCACAGGAATCGGCACATTGATGCCGATCTGGCCGACATCGATCTCTTCCTGGAACTTGCGCGCAGCGGCGCCGCTTTGCGTGAAGATGGCGGTGCCGTTGCCATTGGGGTTGGCGTTGATGAAGGCAATGGCTTCATCGATATCGGCGGCCTCGGCAATGCAGAGCACCGGGCCAAAGATTTCCTGGTCATAGATGGCCATGCCGGGCTTGACGCCGGAGAAGACGGTTGGGCCGACAAAGTTGCCCTTTTCAAAGCCGGCGACGGCAGGCTTGCGGCCATCGAGCTCGAGCTTGGCGCCATCGGCAATGCCGCGCTCGATCAGGCTCTCCACCCGCGAAAGCGCCTGGCAGGACACGACCGGGCCCACATCGGTGCCCGCTTCGGTACCGGCAGACACCTTCAGGGTCTTGGCCTTTTCGACCAGCTCGGGGATCCACTTCTGCGCCTCGCCAACCAGCACCACCACCGACAAGGCCATGCAGCGTTGGCCGGCCGCGCCAAAGGCGGCACCAGCGAGCGCATTGAGCGACTGCTCCTTGTTGCAGTCGGGCAGCACGATGGCGTGGTTCTTCGCGCCCATCATGCATTGCACGCGCTTGCCGTTGAGCGATGCGCGGTTGTATACATGGGTGCCGACCTTGGTCGAGCCAACAAAGCTGATGGCCTTGATATCGGGGTGGTCGCAGATGGCGTTGACAGCGTCTTCACCACCGTGGATCACGTTGAGCACACCCGGGGGCACGCCCGCTTCCAGGGCCAGCTCGCACAGGCGCATGGTCACCATCGGGTCTTGCTCGGAGGGCTTGAGCACAAAGGTGTTGCCCGTGGCAATCGCCATCGGGAACATCCACAGTGGGATCATCGCCGGGAAGTTGAAGGGGGTGATGCCCGCGCACACGCCCAGAGGCTGGTTCAGGGTATAGGTGTCGACGCCATTGGCCACATTGTTGGCCAGCTCACCCAGTTGCAGCGAGCCGATGTTGGCGGCATGCTCGACCACTTCCAGGCCCCGGAAGACATCGCCTTCGGCGTCGGGCAGGGTCTTGCCTTGCTCGGCCGTCAGGATGGCGGCCAGCTCCTTCATGTTCTCGCGGATCAGCTGCTGGAGCTTGAGGAAGATGCGGGCGCGCACGCCGATGGGCGTCTTCTTCCAGGTCTTGAACGCTTCCTTGGCATTGGCCACCGCGGCGTTGATCTCTTCGGGCGTGGCAAAAGGCACGCGGGCCAACACCTGCTGCGTGGCGGGGTTGACCACATCACGCCATTGCGTGGTTTTGGATTCGACCAGCTGGCCGTTGATCAGCAGCTTGACGGTCGGCGCCAAGGTGCTGGTGGATTGCGGTGCGTTCATGTTTTGTCTCCTGGGAATCTAGAGTAGAGAGAGGCGGCAGGTTGCCGCTGGGCAACGCACCGTTATGCACATGGTAGATGTGCGCATTCGCCCAAACAAGAGGTTGGCTGCACAGGGCTGTGCGGCGCTGCACATCCGCTGGGTTGCTGGCGGCCGGGTGCATGCTGGGTTGATCGCTTGCAGCAAGGAGACTGCCATGGGTTGGTTGGACAGAATTGGTCAGCTGTTGGGCGCGAAGGCGCCTGTGCAGGGCGAACGCACCGCGTCTGCGCTTGCGCCGGAGCCCGCACCCGAGCCCACGATAGACGCATGGCAGGCCTTGTGTATGGCCCTCGGCCAGGCGCTGGCCTTGGACGATAGCGATGAACTCTGGGGCGAGCTGCGGCAGGCGATCGAGCAACCCGCGCAGTACCTCGATCGCTTTGCCGATGAATGGGTCAACCGGGGCATGGACGAGCCCGCGCATGTGACGCCCTGGCTGGCGCTGGTGGAGGGCCTGCAGCGCCGCAGCCAGAGCTTTGAGCTCGATTGGAAGCTGAACATGGATGACGCCATCTGGGCGCTGCAGCAGCTCCAGACCGTGCAGCAGCGGGGGCTGGACTTGCAGGCGCTGGCGGGCAGCCGAGCGCTGAACCACGAGGCCTTGCAGGAGGCGGGTGACTACCTGCGCAGCCAAGGCCTGAGCCTGGTCAGCTTCGACATCGATAGCGACAGCTATCCGCTGTCGGTGCTGGAGGCCAGCGCGGTTGCGCCTTTGCAGGCCTTGGCCGCGCGCGTAGGCGGCAAGTTGCTGCCTTTGCACAATTAGTTGCGCAGCATAATAACCTTTTGCCCCTGGCTGGGCTGACGCTGTTTTATCCTTGCGCACCTTCGCGGTGCGTCCGGGCCTTGGCTCGCAGGCCGCACCAACTTTCTCGCTAACGCACTGCGCTTTTTTCTCATGAGCAAACAGGCCCCAGCGGAGCAATCGGGGGCTTCGCCCGGAACCGATGACCTCCAACGCAATCTCAGCAACCGCCATATCCAGTTGATCGCCATCGGCGGCGCCATCGGCACCGGGCTTTTCATGGGCTCGGGCAAGACCATCAGCCTGGCGGGGCCGTCCATCGTGCTGGTCTACGCCATCATCGGCATCATGCTGTTCTTTGTGATGCGGGCCATGGGCGAGCTGCTGCTGTCCAACCTGCAGTACAAGTCCTTCATCGATTTCTCGGACGACCTGCTGGGCCCTTGGGCCGGCTTCTTCACCGGTTGGACCTACTGGTTCTGCTGGATCATCACCGGTATTGCCGATGTGATTGCCATTTCGGCCTATGCGCAGTTCTGGTGGCCTGATTTGCCGCAATGGGCCCCGGCCATTGCCTGCGTGGCCGTGCTGCTGTCGCTCAACCTGCTGACCGTCAAGCTCTTTGGCGAGGTCGAGTTCTGGTTTGCGATGATCAAGATCGTGGCCATCGTCGCGCTGGTCGGTACGGGCCTCTACATGGTCAGCACCGGTTTTAGCTCGCCGGCCGGGCGCCAGGCGAACATCGCCAACCTCTGGAACGATGGCGGGCTCTTCCCCCATGGCGCCATGGGCTTTTTTGCTGGCTTCCAGATTGCGGTGTTTGCCTTTGTCGGTATCGAGCTGGTGGGCACCACGGCTGCCGAGGCCAAGGACCCGCACCGCACCCTGCCGCGCGCGATCAACTCGATCCCCGTGCGCATCATCATCTTCTACGTCTGCGCGCTGATCGCCATCATGGCCGTCACCCCCTGGCGCGATGTGGTGCCCAGCAAGAGCCCGTTCGTCGAGCTGTTTGTGCTCGCCGGCCTGCCGGCAGCGGCCAGTGTGATCAATTTTGTCGTGCTGACCTCGGCCGCCTCGTCGGCCAACAGTGGCGTGTTCTCCACCAGCCGCATGCTTTACGGCCTGGCGCTCAAGGGCGATGCCCCGCGCTCCTTTGGCCAGCTTTCGGCCAGCAGTGTGCCTTCGCGCGGCCTGCTGTTCTCCTGCGTCTGCCTGCTGGGCGGTGCCTTTTTGATGTGGGTGGTACCCAACCTGGTCGAAGCCTTCACGCTGGTGACCACCGTCTCGGCCATCCTCTTCATGTTTGTCTGGTCGCTGATCCTGCTGTCCTATATCAGCTACCGCAAGCAGCGCCCCGCGCTGCACCAAGCGTCTCACTACCGTATGCCGGGCGGCGTGTTCATGTGCTGGGTCTGCCTGGCCTTCTTTGCCGCCGTGCTGGTGCTGCTCAGCCTGGAGCTGGACACGCGCCAGGCGCTGATCGCGACGCCGGCCTGGTTTGTGCTGCTGGGTCTGGCCTACGCCTGGCAGCGCAAGAGCGCGAAAGTCGCCTGATCGGAGCCAGGCACGGTCCCTATCTGCTGCCCCTGTTGCAAATTTGCACAATAATGCTGTGCAACATCGACAAGGGGCTGGCATGGATTGGGATCATTTGCGCTTTTTCTGGGCCTTGGTGCAGGCCGGCACCCTGGTGGGCGCGGCCAAGGCGCTGGGCGTGGAGCACACCACAGTCTCGCGCCGCATCCAGGCTTTGGAAAAGCAGCTCGGCGCCACCTTGTTCACCCGCGAGGGCAGTGGCTACAAGCTGACCGATGCCGGCCGCCAGTTGCAGCCGCGCGCCGAGGCCATGGACCAGATTGCGCGCGGCATTGCGCCGATTGCTGCGAGCCAAAGCGCCGAGACCCCCAGCGGCGTGGTGCGCATCGGCGTGACCGAAGGCTTTGGCACCCAGGTGCTGGCCAAGCACCTGGCCTTGCTGGCCCAGCGCTACCCCTTGCTGACCATTGACCTGCTGGCCGTGCCGCGCATGCTGCAGCTCTCGCGCCGCGAAGCCGATATCGTCATCTCGCTCGAGCGCCCGGTGCGCGATACCGTTGTCACCAGCCGCCTGACCGAGTACCGGCTGTACCTCTATGGCCAGCGCGAATATCTGGCGCGCCACCCGCTGATCACCTCGACCGAAGGCCTGGCCAGCCACCGCTTTGTGCACTATGTCGATGACCAGCTCTTCACCAAGGAGCTGCAGTTTCTCGACAGCCTGAGCGCGCCCCAGCGCTTTAGCTTTCGCAGCACCAGCATCCTGGCGCAGTACACCGCCGTGCGCACCGGCGCGGGGCTGGGCGTGCTGCCGGGCTTTCTGGCTGACAAGGACCCCTTGCTGCAGCGTGTGCTGCCCGAGCAGGCGCAGTTCACCCGCACCTTTTGGATGTCGATGCCGCCCGAGCTGCGCTCGGTGCCGGGCATCCAGGTGGTCTGGCGCTTTTTGCAGGCCACGGTTCAGGAGCAGCAGGACCTGTTGCTGTGCTGAGCGCTGGCGCATAAAAAAACCGGCTGCCAAGGCAGCCGGTTCGTCGCGGATCTGCGCAAGGCTTACATGTTGTTGGGCAGCGCGGTGACGATCTGGGGGAAGAACCAGAGAATCACCAGGGCCAGCACCATCAGCGCAAAGTAGGGTGCGCAGACACGGGCCAGGTAGGTGATCTGCTTGCCTGTCATGCCTTGCAGCACAAACAGGTTGAAGCCCACCGGCGGCGTGATCTGCGCGGTCTCCACGGTGATCACCAGGAAGATACCAAACCACAGCGGATCGATGCCCGCAGCCTGGATGATGGGCAGCACCACACCCATGGTCAGCACGATGGTGGAGATGCCATCGAGGAAGCAGCCAATCAGGATGTAGAAGATGCCCAGCACGATGATCAGCATCGCAGGCGACAGGTTGAGGCTGCCGACATACTCGGCCAGCTGGCGCGGCAGGCCGATATAGCCCATCGACAAGGTCATGAAGGCGGCACCGGCCAGGATCAGCGCGATCATGCAATACAGGCGCGTGGCACCAAACAGCGAGTCCTTGAAGTTCTTCCAGGTGAGCGCGCCTTGCGTCGCAGACAGCACCAGGGAGCCCAGCACGCCAATGGCAGCCGCTTCGGTGGCCGTTGCAATGCCCGTGTAGATGCTGGCAATCACCGAGGCGATCAGCAGCACCACAGGGATCAGGTGGCGCGACTCGTGCAGCTTCTGCTTGAAGCTCATGGAGCTGTCGGCCTTGGGGATCTTGTTGGGGTTGAGCAGGGCCCAGACGATGATCCAACCACTGAACAGCAGGGCCAGCATGATGCCGGGCAGCACGCCGGCCATGAAGAGCTTGGAGATCGACATCTCAGCGGCAACACCGTAGACGATCAGGATGATCGATGGCGGAATCAGCAGACCCAGGGTGGCAGGGCCGCCCAGCGAGCCGATGACCATGTTCTCGGGGTAACCGCGCTTCATCAGCTCGGGCACATTCATCTTGCCGACGGTCGCGCAGGTGGCGGCCGAGGAGCCAGACACCGCCGCAAATATCGTGCAGCCGATCACATTGGTGTGCAGCAGGCGGCCGGGCAGCAGGTTGACCCAGGGTGCGAGGCCCCGGAACATGCTCTCCGATAAGTTGGTGCGGTAGAGAATCTCACCCATCCAGACAAAGAGCGGCAGCGCCGTCAAGGTCCAGCTGCTGGCCGATCCCCAGATCGTCATCGCCATCGCATCCCCGGCGGCGCGGGCGGTAAAGAACTCCATGCCGAACCAGGCCACACCGGCCAGGGTCAGACCCACCCAGACGCCGCCGCCCAGCAAGATCAGTAGCACCACAATCAGCGCAATGCTGGCGGTAATTTCATTCATGGTGGGCGTCCTCCTTGGCCACAGGTTTGCGTTTGCCCGTCAGCTCCAGCACCAGCTCGTCGCAAAAGGCGATAAAAAACACCAGGGTGCCCAGTGCCATGAAAATTTGGGGAATCCACAGCGGCGTCGCATCGATGCCCACGGAGATATCGTCGATCTCCCAGGATTGCCAGACCAGGCGTGCGGCGTAGAACGCCAAAAAGCCCGACAGGATGGTTGCGATGCCCAGGGCAATCACTTCCATGGTCTTCAAGGCGCCACCTTTGAGCGCGCCCAGCAGCAGGGTCACGCGGATGTGTTCCCCTTTTTTGAGGGTGCTGGCCAGGGCCATAAAGCCCGCTCCCGCCATCGCGTAGCCGGCATAGGCATCCGTGCCGGGGGCACTGAAGCCGATCAGGCGGCTGACCACGGTGAGCAGCACCATCACGAGGATGCCGATCATCGACAGCCCCGCCAGCCAGGCAGAGGCGTCATACAGTCCATTGAGTAGCTTGCGCATGCTTGTCATTCAAAGCAGTAAAGGTTGCTGACTGCACAGCCCAGCCGGGGCGGGTGGCCCCGGGCGGACTGCACAGAGGAGACCGTGGCTTACTTGGACGCCTGGTAGGCGTCCAAAATGGCCTTGCCTTCGGCGCCGGCCTTGTCGGTCCATTCCTTGATCACGGTCTCGCCCACCTTGGCCAGGTCAGCCTTGAGCTGGGCCGAGGGCAGCTCGATGCTCATGCCGCCTTGCTTCAAGGTCGCCAGCGACTTGGCATCGACTTCCTTCGATTCCTTCCAGCCGCGCTCTTCGGCTGCGGCCGCCGCCTTGAGCACCGCTTCCTGCTCAGCCTTGCCCAGCGCGTTGAAGGCCTTCTTGCTCACGGTCACGGCGTTCTTGGGAATCCAGGCCTGCACGTTGTAGTAGTACTTCAGGTTTTCAAACAGCTTGTTGTCGGCGCCGGTGGCCGACGAGGTGATCAGGCCATCGACCACACCGGTGGCCAGCGCCTGGGACAGCTCGGCCTCTTGCACGGTGGCCGGTTGCGCGCCAATCAGCTCGCCAATGCGGGCGGTGGTGGGCGAGTAGACGCGCCACTTCATGCCCTTGAGGTCCGCTGCCGAGTTGATGGGTTTCTTGGTGTAGATGCCCTGCGGTGGCCAGGCCACCGAATACAGCAGCACCTGGCCTTGCTTGTCCAGCAGCTTTTGCAGCGCCGGCTTTTGGGCCTGGTAAAGCTTGAACGCTTCGTCGTAGTTGTTCACCAGGAAAGGCAGGCCGTCAACACCGAAGATCTGCGACTCGTTCTGGAAGCTCACCAGAAAGAACTCGCCCATCTGGGCATTACCCGTTTGCACGGCGCGCTTGATTTCGGGCATTTTGAACAGCGATGCACCAAAGTGGGGCGTGATCTTGAGTTTGCCGCTGGTCGCTGCGTCTACGTCCTTGACGAACTGCTCATTGTTTTTGGAGTGGAAGTTAAATGGCGCATACGCGGTGGCGAAATCCCATTTGGTTTGGGCAGCGGCTGCGGTGGCAAATCCGATGCTGGCAACCAGGGTGGCGGTGGCACAAAAAACTCGACGCTTCATGACGGCTCCTTCTAGAGACAAATAGGGCGCAGCGGATGCTGCCCGGGATGAATACGATCAACAGCCACAGCAGCGCCGGAAACAACTGCTATGCTGGTGAATTGTTTGCCAAAATTAACAGTTATTGCAAAGTAGCGCTATACGGGGTTTCAACAATAATTAATTTTTGTAGGTTTCAAAATTTCTTTTGTGGGATGTGGTATTAAAAATTGTTCAACGATTTTTGATTTTGAGCGAACACGTCCATGCATTTTGCCGTCGTAGATTCCTAGGGTTAATACTAGGTTTCTGCAAGCCTGCGCAGTTTGGCCCCTAGGCAGAAGTAGCAGCAGAAGTACCGGCAGAAGTAGCATCAGAAGTGCCTTAAGACCGCCTTAGGGCCCCCAGGATGCCTGCAAAAAAGTGTGCGCAAAAAAGCCACCACGGCGGCTGGGGCGCGGTGGTGGCGGGAGCAGGGCAGCGGGGCGCTGGGTGCGCGCTCAGCCTTTGTTGGCGCTGTCCGTGGTGGGCTTATCGGCGGGGCTCTCGCTAGTGGTTGCCACCGCTGCAGCGCCGGTGTTGCCTGGCTTGGGCGCTTGCCAGCCGATGAATTGGGGGTAGATCGCAGCGACGCCGGCGCCATTGAAATCCCAGCCCTTGCACTGCCCCAGGTGGCGGGGGGGCTGGTCTGATTGGGGGCGGGCAAAGGCCTGGTTCACGCTCTGAAAAGCGGCGGTTGCCATGTTGAACAACAGCTCGCGCATATGGGTGCAGCCCTCGATGTTTCCCAGGTTGGCCTCGATGGCCTTGCGCCAGCCCCGGGCCATGCAGCAGCCCACCATTTTTTGCATGGCAGGCAGGGCCAGCGGGCATTCGCCCAGTGGGTGCGCATCCATCGCGACTTCGATGGCAACAACTGTAAGTGTTGTATCAATGGTACAGCGAATCCACATATGGTGAATGGGCTCTCCGGCTTTGCGCTTGCGCTCGCCCGACAGCACCAGGTCATAGGCTTTGGTGTCCACCAGCTCACCTTCAACATCCCAGAGCCCATCCTCGCGCTCGAAGCTGCGGTAGCGCACATCGCGCAAATGTTTGGGGACGCGGTTGGGGACGGGAGACAAAGGCATGGAAGAGGGTGTCGCGGTGGGATTGTTTTTGTGGATGACCCGGCTTGGTGCAGGCCAGCGCTTGCTCGGCGGCGCTGCCATGCCCCCAGTGCTGATCACTATGGGGCTGTTGCTGCGGGCTGTCTGTGCAGCAGGTGACAGCGGGAGGCTGTCCGCTGCATGCAGCCCTCCATTGTAAAAACAATCGCGCCGCCGCTGCAGAGCAGGGGCGGCGCGGGGCGCAGGGGGGCGGGGCCCGCCCCAAGGTGCGGATCAACCGTGGCGGATCGCAACGGTCTTCAAAGTCGTAAAGCCATACAGCGCCTCAAAACCCTTTTCGCGGCCATGGCCGCTGGCCTTGGTGCCGCCAAAGGGCAGCTCCACGCCGCCGCCGGCGCCATAGTTGTTGATAAAGACCTGGCCGCTGCGCAGGCGCTTGGCCACACGGAACTGGCGGCCGCCATCGCGCGTCCAGACGCCGGCCACCAGGCCGAACTGGGTGGCATTGGCCATCTTGATGGCTTCTTCTTCGCTGTCGAAAGCCATGGCGCTCAGCACTGGGCCAAAGATCTCTTCCTGGGCCAGGCGGTGGTCCACGGGCACATCGCGCAGCAAGGTGGGGGCCTGGTAGTAGCCGCCTTCGGGCGCCTCGTCGGCGATCTGGCCTTGGGCGACGATGGAGATGCCGTCGTTGTGCGCATCGCTCAGAAAATCCCAGACGCGTTGCTGCTGGGTCTGGCGGATCAGCGGGCCCAGGTCCAGGTCCAGGCTGGCCGGGCCCACGCGCAGCGCTTCGAAGGCGCTGCCCAGGCGAGCGAGCAGGGTTTCGTAGATGCTGCGCTCGACCAGCAGGCGCGAGCCCGCCGAGCAGGTCTGGCCGGAGTTCTGGATGATGGCGTTGATGATGGTCGGGATGGCGGCATCCAGATCGGCATCGGCGAACACGATCTGCGGGCTCTTGCCGCCCAGCTCCAAGGTACAGGGGCAGTGGCGCTCGGCAGCCGCCTGCTCGATCAAAGTGCCGATGCGGGGGCTGCCGGTAAAGCTGATGTGGTCCACATCGGGGTTGCGGGCCAGTGCATCGCCCACTTCATGGCCAAAGCCGGTGACGATATTGATCGCGCCGGCAGGAAAGCCCACGTCAGCGGCCAGTTGCGCCACGCGGATGAGGCTCAGGCACGCATCTTCAGAAGGCTTGACCACGCAGACATTGCCCGCTGCCAGCGCTGCGCCCACGCAGCGGCCAAAAATCTGCATCGGGTAGTTCCAGGGCACGATGTGGCCGGTCACGCCATGGGGCTCGCGCCAGGTCAGCACGCTGAAATCATGGGGGTAGGGAATGGTCTCGCCGTGGAGCTTGTCGGCAGCGCCCGCATAGAACTCGAAATAGCGGCCCAGGGCCAGTGCATCGGCCTTGGCCTGCTTGGTGGGCTTGCCGCAGTCGCGCTGCTCGATGGCGGCGAGTTCGTCGGCGTGCTCGAGCACCTTGGCCGACAGGCGCATCATCAGGCGGCTGCGCTCGGCCGGGCTGGTCTTGCGCCAGACGTTCTCATAGCACAGGCGCGCGGCTTGCACCGCATGGTCCACGTCTTCGGCGTTGCCGCGCTGGATCTCATCAAAGGGTTGGCCGTCCGAGGGGTCAATGACGGGGATGGTCTTGCCCGACAGCGAGGGCACAGAGGCGTTGGCGATGTAATGCAATTGCATGGCGTTGTTCCGTTCTGGGTGCAATAGGCGGCGGAGTCTGCCAGGCGGCAGGCTCGAAACGGCCCCCACAATAGCGCAGGAATGGGGCTGCGCCTACCGGGATGAGCCCGCGGTTGTCACGGGTTTGACCACCGCATTTGACGATGCGGTTGGCATTTTTTGGGCAATGGCTGGCCAATGCACCTAAAATCACGGGGTTTTGCCGCTGGCGGGCCGCTTTTTGCGCGCTGTCGGCCCTCCATTCAATTGACCTCATAGGAATCGCATGTCCTTCGAAAAACTGACCCCTGGCTCCAAGGCCCCTGATGTCTTCAATGTTGTGATCGAAATCTCGGCCAACTCCGCTCCTGTGAAGTACGAAGTGGACAAGGATTCGGGCTGCGTGTTCGTGGACCGCTTCCTGGGTACCGCCATGCACTACCCGGTGAACTACGGCTATGTGCCCCAGACCCTGTCGGGTGACGGCGACCCCGTGGACGTGCTGGTGATGACGCCTTTTCCCCTGCCTACCGGCGTGGTGGTGCCTTGCCGCGCGATCGGCATCCTGCACATGGAAGACGAGTCCGGTGTGGACGGCAAGGTGCTGGCGGTGCCCACCCAAAAGCTGCTGCCTGCCTACGACAAGATTAACCACCTGAGCGACATCCACGACCTGGTGCTCCAGCAGATCTCGCACTTCTTTGAACACTACAAGGACCTGGAAAAGGGCAAGTGGGTCAAGGTGCTGGGCTGGAAGGGCGTGGACGAAGCCCACAAGGAAATCGTGGACGGCATCGCCAACTACAACAAGTAAGAAGACGCCACTTGCCGGGGCCCTGCGGCCCTGGGCAGGCAACGCTGACGAAAGCCGGTTTTTCACCGGCTTTTTGCTTTTGGGCGACGCGCCAGGCGCTAAGCTGGCGGGCATATAAAAGCGAAGGAGCGAGCAAGTGGCCGATACTGTCGATTGCGTGGTGATTGGTGCGGGGGTGGTGGGGCTGGCTGTCGCCCGCGAGCTGGCCTTGGCCGGGCGTGAGGTGCTGGTGCTGGAGGCGCAGGACGCCATTGGCACCGGCACCAGCTCGCGCAACAGCGAGGTGATCCATGCGGGCATCTACTATGCCCAGGGCTCGCGCAAGGCGCGCTGGTGTGTGGAGGGCAAGGCCCTGCTGTATGCCTACTGCCAGGAGCGCGGCATTGACCACCAGCGCTGCGGCAAGCTGATTGTGGCCACGTCGGAGGCGCAACGCGCCAAGCTGCAGGACATTGCCCGCCATGCGGCCGCCAACGGTGTCGATGACCTGGTGCTGCTCAGCCGCGAGGAGGCCAGGGCCATGGAGCCTGCGCTGGAATGCGTGGCCGCGCTGCATTCTCCCAGCACCGGCATTGTCGACAGCCACGGGCTGATGCTGAGCCTGCAGGGCGATCTGGAAAACGCCGGCGGCATGGTCGTGTTCAACAGCCCGCTGGCCGCTGCCTGCTGCGAAGAGGGCGGCATCCTGCTGCGCACCGAAGACGGCACCGAGCTGCAGGCCAGGACCGTGGTCAATGCCGCAGGCCTGTGGGCGCCCGATCTGGCGCGCAAGTTCGAAGGCGCTGACTTGTCGCAGCTGCCCAGGGCCCACTATGCCAAGGGCAACTATTTCACCTTAAGCGGCCGCGCGCCATTCAAGCAGCTGATCTACCCGGTTCCCGAAGTGGGTGGCCTGGGTGTGCACCTGACCCTGGACCTGGGCGGCCAGGCCAAGTTTGGCCCGGATGTGCAGTGGGTGGACAGCGCCGTTGACCTGGTGGTCGACCCGGCACGCGGCGATGCCTTTTATGCCGCCGTGCGCCGCTACTGGCCCGGCCTGCAGGATGGCGCGCTGGCGGCCGGTTACGCCGGTATCCGGCCCAAGATCAGCGGCCCGGGAGAGCCCGATGCCGACTTTGTGCTGCAAGGCCCTGAGGTGCATGGCGCGCCGGGCCTGTTCCACCTGCTGGGCATCGAATCGCCCGGGCTGACCAGCTGCCTGGCCATTGCCCAGGCGGTGAACGAAGCGGTGGCCCAGGAAGCGGCTTGACCGCCGTCAAGGAGGCAGGTGCGCAGGACCTGCGATGCGCACCTAAATGCGACAAAAGCCACAGTTTGACGGCGATAGTCGGAATCTTCTGACAGGCAGGGCTGCATATCGGAGCCCGTGGCTGTCGCTTTCTCCGTTAACATGTAACGGAGCTTGCGCCCTGCAGCAGCCGGCCCTGGCTGCGCATGGTGGATGCGGAACTTTCCTGTAGCCTGACCAAGAAAAGGATGATGAACATGCGTAAATCCAATTTGCTGAGCGATACCGTTGAGAATGCCCAGGCTGATCTGGAAAAACTGGTGAGCGATCTGCGCGGCGTGCTGTCGAGCAAGGACCTGGACGGCGTGCCCGACATCAAGCAACTGCGCCAACGCCTGGAAGACAGCGCGGGTGATGCCCGTGAAGGCGCTGTGCGCGCGGCACAAGAAGCCGCCCGCCAGGCCAAGGAAGCTGCGCTGGCAGCTGACCGCTATGCCCATGACGAGCCCTGGCGCGTCGCCGGTGCAGCGCTGGCCGTCGGCGCGCTGATCGGTTTTATCTTCTCGCGCCGCTGAGCTGAGCCCGAAGCCAGCGTGGGCACCATGGCCGCGCTGGCAAGGCCCGCCGGGCCGACACCAAGAACAAGGGGCACCCAGGTGCCCCATATGCACGAGGAGAGTCCATGAACTGGTTGTCTGTGCTGGGCGTCGATGACATGCTGGCGCGCTTTCGCGCCTTGCTGTCGGAAAGCGCCATAGCGGCTGAAGACCGAATGGATCTGCTGGCCATTGAATGGCAGGAGCAGAAAAAGAACCTGATCTGGCTGGTCCTGATGGGTTTGGTGGTTGCGGGTCTGACCATTGTGGCCCTGACGGTGCTCTCGGGCGCCATCATCATTTCTTTCTGGGATACGCCTAACCGCATGCTGGCCACCTGGCTGGTAGCCGGTGTCTGGCTGGTGCTGTGGCTGGGCGTGCTGGCCTTCCTGTACCTGACCACGAAGAAGGCCGCCAACCCCTTCCAGCTGACCAAGACCGTGCTGCGCCAGGACTGGCAAGCGGTCAAGGGCCGTCTCAAGTAATGCAAGGGACCCAAGCGATGATCAACCCCAGCAAAGACGCGGAGCTGCAACTGCTGCAGGCCACAGACCCTGAGGCCCGGGAAGTGCTGCTGCGCATCCAGAACCAGCGCGAGCGCCTCGATGGCCGCCGCCTGGCGCGTGAACAAGCCTTGGCGCTGCGCCGCGATGCCACCGGCGGCCAACACCACCCCATGGCCTATGGCACCCTGGCCGAGCGCCTGATCAGCTTTGGCCGCGAGCATCCGCTGGTCTGCGCTGGCCTGGTGGGCGCCGGCCTGCTGCTGGGGCCGCGCAAGCTCATTCGCATGGCCACCATTGCGATGCCCATTGTGATGAAGCTGCGCCGCAACCACTGAGCAGCGCCACCTCCCTAAATACCGCCATGCCGCCCTGCATGGCGGTTTTTTTTGTGCCGCATCGCGCTACGCGTATTCCCGAAGATAGGGACTGCCCGCTTGCTGCCAGCAATCTCGTGGCGAAAAATGGCTTTCAAGCGCCGCTGATCTGGGTAGAATGCGCGGCGCGCTGTGTATATACGCATTGCGTGATGCACTTGTCTTGTGCGTGTGTCTACCGCTGCAAGCGCTGCCGCTTGCCTGCCAGCCACACGTTGCTGCTCTCAATGCAGGAGCGGTCACAAGCGGGTGCAGCACGTTGGCGCAAGACACGGTACAGAACTTGCTTCTCTCGCCCGCCCACTTGGATGGCAAGTGGATCTCACCCCTAAGGAGTTTCTTGATGACTACACGGCGTCGTATTGTTCAAACCTGCCTGGCTGCACTGCCCCTCGCGCTGGCTGGCCTGTCGGCTGCCCCGGCCTGGGCGCAGACCAAGGTGAAGGTCGCGGCGGTCTACACCGTGCCGTACGAGCAGCAATGGGTCAGCCGCATCCATGAGGCACTGAAGGCCGCCGAGGCGCGGGGCGAGATCGAGTACAAGTCCAGCGAAAACGTGGCCAATGCCGACTATGAGCGCGTGATGCGCGAGTACGCCACCGGCGGCGCGCAGCTGATGTTTGGTGAGGTGTTTGGCGTGGAAGCGGCGGCGCGCAAGGTTGCCAAGGACTTTCCCAAGACCGCCTTTGTGATGGGCTCGTCGGGCAAGATCCAGGCGCCCAACTTCAGCGTGTTCGACAACTACATCCAGGAGCCCGCCTACCTGTCGGGCATGGTCGCTGGCGGCATGAGCAAGACCAACAAGATCGGCATGGTCGGCGGCTTCCCCATCCCCGAAGTCAACCGCCTGATGCACGCCTTCATGGCGGGCGCCAAGGAAACCAATCCCAAGGTGGAGTTCACCGTCAGCTTCATCAACAGCTGGTTTGATCCACCCAAGGCCAAGGAAGCGACCTTTGCGATGATCGACAAGGGCGCCGATGTGCTCTACGCCGAGCGTTTTGGCGTGAGCGATGCGGCCAAGGAAAAAGGCAAGCTGGCGATTGGCAATGTGATCAACACCCAGGCGCAGTACCCCGACACCGTGGTGGCCTCGGCGCTGTGGCACATGGAGCCGAGCGTCGAGCGCGCGATCAAGGCGGTCAAGGACGGCAGCTACAAGGCCGAGGACTACGGCCCGTACTCGATGATGAAGTACAAGGGCTCGTCGCTGGCACCGTTTGGTACCTTCGAGAAAAAGCTGCCGGCGGACCTGATCGCCAAGGTGCAGGCCAAGCAGGCCGACATCCTGTCGGGCAAGTTCGTCGTGAAGGTCGACGACTCGCAACCCAAGTCCACGGCCAAGTAAGCCGGGCCTGGATTGCCTAGGCGCTGGGCTCTGGCAGCTCGGCGCCACCAACTTCCAGCTCCGGCCCATGCCGGAGCTGTTTTTGTGCCAGCTGCCAGGCCCGTCGCCTGCCCAGCGAACCCAGCGGCCCTTTGCCCATGTCTCCTCCAAGTTCCTCTCCTGTCGTGCTCCAGCTGCACGGCATCACCAAACGCTTTGGCCCGCTGGTGGCCAATGACGGCATTTCGCTGACCCTGCACCGGGGCGAGATCGTGGCCTTGCTGGGCGAGAACGGCGCGGGCAAATCCACCTTGATGTCGATCCTGTTTGGCCACTATGTGGCCGATGCGGGGCGCATTGATGTGATGGGCCAGGCGCTGCCGCCGGGCCAGCCGCGCGCCTCGCTGGCTGCGGGCATCGGCATGGTGCACCAGCACTTTGCGCTGGCCGACAACCTGAGCGTGCTGGACAACATCATGGTGGGCAGCGAATCGCTGCTGCGCCTCAAGTCAGCCAAGCGCCAGGCCCGCGCCAAGCTGGTCGAAGTCGCACGCCAGTTTGGCCTGGTGGTCGATCCTGATGCACGGGTGGGCAGCCTGTCGGTGGGTGAGCGCCAACGGGTGGAAATCCTCAAGGCGCTGTACCGGGGCGCCAAGATCTTGATTCTGGACGAGCCCACCGCCGTGCTGACCCCGCAGGAGAGCGAGGCGCTGTTTGCGACCCTGTCCCAGATGGTGGCCCAAGGCCTGTCGATCATCTTCATCAGCCACAAGCTGGGCGAAGTGCTGCGCGTGGCCGACCGCGTGGCCGTGCTGCGCCACGGCAAGCTGGTGGCCGAGGCGCCAACCGCCGGCACCACCCAGGCGCAGCTGGCGCAGTGGATGGTGGGCGAGGCCGTGAGTCTGCCCGAGCGCCAACCTGCCGCCAAGGTGGGCAATGAGGTCTGCAGCCTGCGCAATGTGCACACTACGGCATCGGCCACATCCACCGCGCGCGATCGCCTGGTCGATGTGTCGCTGGTGCTGAGGGCCGGGGAGATGGTGGCAATTGCCGGTGTTTCGGGCAACGGCCAGGTGGCCTTGGCCGATATGCTCTGCGGCATGCGCCGCCCGGGCCAGGGCAGCGTGCAGTACCTGGGCGCGCCGATGCCGGCGTCAGCCGTGGCCTTGGTCGCCCAGGGCGTGGCGCGCATCCCGGAAGACCGCCATGGCACCGGCGTGGTCGGTGATTTGCCGGTGTGGGAAAACGCGGTGTCCGAGCGGCTGCGCAGCCCCTGGTTCTCACGCTGGGGCTGGGTGCGCCGTGCGCAGGCTCGCAGCCAGGCCCAGCATGTGTCGAAGCAGTTCGATGTGCGTGGCGGCGGTCTCGATGCGCCGGCCCGTTCGCTGTCGGGCGGCAATATGCAAAAACTGATTCTGGGCCGGGCGCTGCTGGCACCCCAAGGTGCCGAGGGCGTGGCGCCACGCCTGATTGTGGCGCACCAGCCCACCTGGGGCCTCGATATTGGCGCGGTGCGCTTTGTGCACCAGCAACTGCTGGCCGCACGCGATGCCGGCGCTGCAGTGCTGCTGATCTCGGACGACCTGGACGAGGTGCTGGCACTGGGTGACCGCATCGGCGTGATGCACGAGGGGCATCTGTCCCCCGTGCTGCCTTTTGCGGACTGGAGCCGCGAGACCATCGGTCTGGCCATGGCCGGATCTCCTATGACAGCGCCTGTGGGCCAGGGCTGAGAGACTGCAATGCGTATAGAAAAAAGAGCAACCCCCTCGAAGCTGGCCATGGTGGCTGCGCCCCTGGGTGCGGTGGTGTTTACCTTGGCCATCAGCGGCTTGCTGGTGCTGTGGGCAGGCGCGCCCGTTGGTGCCACCTATGTGGCGCTGTTCAAAGGCGCCTTTGGCTCGCTGTTTGCGCTGTCCGAAACCTTGACGCGCGCCGTGCCGCTGATCCTGACCGGTCTGGCCGCTGCGGTGGCTTTCCGGGCGCGGCTGTTCAACATCGGCGCCGAAGGCCAGCTCTATGCCGGCGCGGTGGCGGCCGTGGCGGTGGGCGGCATGCATGGGGGTACCGGCTTTGAGCTGCCCATCTATCTGCTGTTTCCGCTGATGCTGCTGGCCGCCGCACTGGCTGGCGCGGCCTTGCTGCTGGGCCCGGCCTTGATGAAGACCAAGCTGGGCGTGGACGAGGTGGTGACCACCTTGCTGCTGAACTTTGTCATGCTGCTGGCCGTGTCCTACCTGCTCGATGGCCCGATGAAAGACCCGATGGCGATGGGCTGGCCGCAGAGCGTGGCGCTGCAGGGCGAGCTGGAGCTGGGCAAGCTGATTGCGCAGACCCGTTTGCACAACGGCTTGCTGATGGCGGTGGGCCTGGCGGTCGCGTTGTGGCTGCTGCTGCAGCGGGCCGTGCCGGGCTTTGACATCCGCGCAGCCGGCGCCAACCCCCGCGCAGCGGCCTTTGCCGGCGTGCCGGTGACCCGCACCGTCGTGCTGGTGGCGCTGCTGTCGGGCGGGCTCGCGGGCCTGGCCGGCGCCATCGAGGTGGCGGGCCGCACCAGCTACCTGACCCTAGACATGTCGCCCGGCTATGGTTACAGCGGCATCGTGATTGCGATGCTGGCCGGCCTGCACCCGCTGGGTGTCGTGGCCTCGGCCGTGTTTGTGGCCGGCATGCTGGTGGGAGCCGACAGCATGAGCCGCGCCGTCGGCGTGCCCAATGCGATTGCCGATGTGATCGTGGCCGCCTCGCTCTTGTCGGTGCTGGTGGCCAGCCTGATGACCCAATACCGCCTGCGCAGAAAGTGAGCGCTGTGATGTTGAAACCCCAAAAACAGACGGCAGCGCGAGGTGCAGCATGAGCGATGTGATGGATATTTTGGCCAATGCCTCCTTCTGGGTGGCCGTGCTGCGTACAGCCACGCCGCTGCTGCTGGGCACGCTGGGGGTGCTGCTGTGCGAGCGCGCCGGCGTGCTGAACCTGGGCATCGAGGGCATCATGGTGGCCGGTGCCTTTACCGGCTGGCTGACCGTGTATGCCGGCCACGGCCTGTGGACGGGCGTGCTGGTGGCCGCGCTCACCGGCGCGGTGCTGGGCAGCCTGCATGCCTGGCTGACGGTGGGTCTGGCGCTGTCGCAGCACGTATCGGGCCTGGGCATCACGATGCTGGCGACGGCCTTGTCGTACTACGGTTACCGCGTGAGCTTTCCCAAGGTGAACAAGCCGCCCACGATCACGCCGTTTGAGGCCATGGACTGGCTGCCGATTCCGATTCTGGGCGACCAGACCGCCTTGACCTTGCTGGCTTTGCTGCTGGTGCCGCTCTTGGCCTGGGTGCTGTTTCGCACGCCGCTGGGTTTGGCGGTGCGCATGGTGGGCGAGAACCCGCAGGCCGCAGAAGGCCAGGGTGTGGCCGTGATGGCGGTGCGCAGCGGTGCGATCATTGCGGGCTCGGCGCTGATGGGGGTGGCCGGTGCCTTTTTGACCCTGTCGGCCTTCAATGCCTTTTTCTTCAACATGGTTAACGGCCGGGGCTGGATCTGCGTGGCGCTGGTGGTGTTTGCCTCCTGGCGGCCGGGCAAGGCTTTGCTGGGCGCGCTGCTGTTTGCGTTCTTCGACGCACTGCAGCTGCGCCTGCAGCAGTCGGGCGATGGCCTCGTGCCTTACCAGTTCTATCTGATGCTGCCGTACCTGCTGTCGATCCTGGCGCTGGTGCTGGTGGCCCGCAAAGCTGCCTATCCGCAGGCGCTGATGAAACCCTACCGCAAAGGCGAGCGCTGAGCCGCGCTTCGCGCCCCTCGATGCAGACCCTGGTCTGCCTACAAGGATAAAAAATGCTTGATTTATTGATTCGCAATGCCAGCTTGCCCGATGGCCGCAAGAACATGTCGGTCGCTGTGCAGGACGGCAAGATCGCCGAGGTGAGCGAGGGCCTGCAGCCGCCCGCTGCCGAGGTGGTGGACGCCCAGGGCCTGCTGCTGAGCCCACCCTTTGTGGACCCGCATTTCCACATGGATGCCACCCTGAGCTATGGCATGCCGCGTGTGAACGAAAGCGGCACCTTGCTCGAAGGCATTGCGCTGTGGGGCGAGCTCAAACCCCAGCTGACGCATGAGGCGCTGGTCGAGCGTGCCTTGGCCTACTGCGACTGGGCGGTGGCGCGCGGCCTGCTGGCCATTCGCAGCCATGTGGACACCAGCGACCCGAGCCTGCTGCCGGTCGAAGCCATGCTCGATGTGCAAAAGCGCGTGGCGCCCTATATCGACCTGCAGCTGGTGGCCTTTCCGCAAGACGGCGTGCTGCGCACACCGGGCGGGCTGGACAACCTCAAGCGCGCGCTCGACCTGGGCGTCGATGTCGTCGGCGGCATTCCGCACTTTGAGCGCACCATGGCCGATGGGGCAGAGAGCGTGCGCATTCTCTGCGAGCTGGCCGCCGAGCGCGGTAAGTTGGTGGACATGCACTGCGACGAGTCGGACGACCCGATGTCGCGCCATGTGGAAACCCTGGCCTACCACACGCAGCGCCTGGGCCTGCAGGGCCGCGTGACTGGCTCGCACCTGACCTCCATGCACAGCATGGACAACTACTACGTCAGCAAGCTGATGGCCTTGATGGCGGAGGCGCAGCTGGGCGTTGTCAGCAATCCCTTGATCAATATCACGATCCAGGGCCGCCATGACACTTACCCCAAGCGCCGTGGCATGACGCGCGTGCCCGAGCTGATGGCCGCGGGCCTCACGGTTGCCTTTGGCCATGACTGCGTGATGGACCCCTGGTACAGCCTGGGATCGGGCGATGCGCTGGAGGTGGCCAGCATGGGCCTGCATGTGGCGCAGATGACGAGCCGTGCCGGCATGCAGCAATGCTTTGATGCGATCACCTGCAACCCCGCACGCCTCTTGGGCCTGCAAGGCTATGGGATTGAAAAGGGCGCCCATGCCGACTTTGTGCTGCTGCATGCCAAGGACCCGGTGGAGGCCTTGCGCCTCAAAGCCACGCGCCTGGGCGTATGGCGCCGTGGCCAGCGCATTGCCAGCACGCCGGCACCGGTAGCGACCTTGAATGTGCCAGGACGCCCTGGCAGCACCACGCTGCTGAGCGCGCGTTAAGCGGCGCCTTTCAGCGCGGCTGCAAGCGCGGCTGCAAGCGCTTGCGGATCGGCTCGAACTCCGGTGTCGCGCTGCGCTTGACCGGGTCGGGCAGGCCTTTTTCCATCGCATCCCAGTAGCGCCAGTCCACCTTGGCCTGGCCCAGTTCGTAGTCCATGGCGTCCCAGGCATCTTCGCGAAAGCTGTAGAAGGCCCAGTGGTAGCGCTTGTCCTCGGTATAAGACAGAACATCGTCCAGGTACTGGCTGCAGCTGCCGAGCATGCGCACACAGCCAAACTCGCCCATGACGATTTGCTCCGGCGCAATCGCCAAGGAGCGCGCCCAGCTGTTGACGGCACCCAGGTACTGGGCCACGCGCTGCTGGTTCCAGGGCTGGGTCTTGCCGGCAAACGGCACCTCGCCCGGGTAGCGGTAGGGCTGCTTGCGCTTCATGTTGGGGGTGCTGGTGGCCTGGTAGGGTTCGTACATGTGAAAGCTGTAGAGCACCCGTTTGTCAGCCAGCGCTTCGGGCCAGTAAGCGAAGGCATCGGCCGCACCATACCAGCCGGAATCGACCATGATGGGCGTGTCCGGGTCGACGGCCCGGATCTGGGCAATCAGGTACTGGTAGAACGCGGGCAGGTCGCGCGACCCGCCTTTCGCCTTCGCATACCAGGCCTGCATCGCCTGGGCGCTGGCATGCTCGGGCATGCCGCCTTGTTTTTCGGGCGCGGGCTCGTTGATCAGGTTATAGGCCGCTATGCCGGGCGTGTCCTTCAAGGCGCGGGCGAGGTCCTGCCAAAACTGGCCGGCGGTCTTCCAGTGCGCCCGGTCCTGCCAGATGCGGTCATCAAACTGCCCCTGGTTGTTTTGCGACCAGCGTGACAGCGGCAGGGACAGCGGCGCAATCACCACTTTGAGCCCCGCCGCATGGGCCTTGGCTACCGATGCCTGGAGCGTGGCAAGGTCCGATGCCACCAGCTGCTGGTAGTCGTCCGCATTGCCCATCAAAAAATCGCGCTGCGCAGGCTTCCATTTGTCATACGACAGCCGTACCCAGCTGGCGCCGTAGCCGCGCAGCGCTTCGTAATAGTGGGCATCCGGCGGCAAGCGGTTAAAGCTGTTGCCGCCCCGTTGTGTGGTGGTCCAGAAGGCCGCCAGGTCGGCCGCTTCGGCTGCTTGCACGGATGCGGACAGCGCCATCGCGACGGCCAGGCTGGGTACAGAGATCTTGAACATCGAAGCAGGGCGTTGAAGGCCGGTGACGGGGGATGCGGCAGATGCTATCACTGGTAATGCTTTGATTGATTTCTGTTTGCAACGGGCTTGGGCGCTATTTCTGGCCGCTTTCCGAGGCATATCGCCGGGCCCAGCCCTTGCGCTTGCTCACACAATGGCTTGGCGATCTCGTTGGTGTTGGAGAAAGCCGGAGACCCGGGTGGCGCTTCTGCTTTTTAGGGATGACCAGGCAGGCTTGGCACCGCTTCCTGGCTGCCACCCTCAGTCAGCAGCCATTGCCGCAGCTGCGCAAAGGCGGGAGACTGCATGCGATCGGGCCGGTAGCACAGGTAGTGGCCATGCTCGACGGCGGTGGCTCCTTCGAATGGCGTGACCAGCACGCCTTCTGCCAGTTCGTCTTCGACCAGGATGAGGGGAACAAAGGCGATGCCCAGACCACAGCGCGCTGCCTGAATCAAGGCCGAGTACTGCGCAAACCGAGGGCCCGCAATCAGCAACTGGTGGGTGATGCCATGGGCAGCGGCCCATTGCGACCAGGCGCCCTGGGCTTCTTCATGGTGCAGCAAGGTATGGGCCAGCACATCGGCGGGGTCCTGGATCTTGTGCAGGCCCTGCATCAGCGCGCTGGAAGCGATAACCACGAATTCGCGCCCGGCGATGTATTCGTTGACCACACCGGCGTAGTCGGCTGGGTTGTAGCGGATGGCGGCATCGACATGGGCCGGCAGGTTCTCCAGCGGCGCCAGATGGCGGCTGAAGCTCAAGGTGGCGCGGGGGTGGGCCTGGCGAAAGCGCGGCAGGCGGGGAATGAGCCAGCGGGTGAAAAAGGTCGGCACGCAGCTGAGGGTCAGCACATTCGTGTCCGCGCCGGCGCGGACCTCGTAGGTGGCGGTCTCCAGGCTGCGCAGGCTGCCCGTGATCTTGAGCCAGTAGCTGCGGCCCACGGGCGTGAGCTCTACACCGCGCCCCAGCTTTTGCAGCAGGGCCGTGGCCAGAAAGCCCTCCAGCGAGGCAATCTGCTTGCTCACGGCGCTGGTGGTCACGCACAGCGAGGAGGCGGCCAGGGTCAGGCTGGAATGGCGGGCCACGGCGTCGAGCGCGAGCAGCTCCTGGATGGTGGGGCAGTCCCGTTTCATAGTCTCAGTCAGTGGTTTTGTTGATGAAAAGTAGCCAGAACACTTTCCATTAATTCAATGATGGTGCCGCATTGTCACAGCAATGCAATACCAATATAAGGCCCGATCGCTACACTAACGTGTCTGAAAAGGAAAGTATTAATTTTTTACTGGGAGACAAGATGGTTCGTGGCATTGCCATCGTCTATGGCCTGTATCTGCTGCTGCCGATGGCATTGTTGGCCGTGGGCAGCTTTGGGCAGAACTGGACCAATAGCTTGCTGCCTTCGGGTTTCACCGGGCAGTGGTACATGGATTTGTGGAGCGACCCGTCGTTCCGCAAGGGCTTCATCTCCAGCCTAGTGGTAGCGCTGTCCACCTGCGCGATCAACGCGGTGCTGGCGCTGCCGCTGGCTTATTCCCTGGACCAGGGCGCAACGCGTGGCCGCGCTTTCGCAGCCCGCATCGTGAGCGCCATGCCGGTGGCGGTGCCCGCCATCACGCTGGGGTTTGGCTACATGATTGTCTTCAACACCGACACCTTGCCCTGGCTGGGCAGCACACCGCTGCTGATTGCCGCGCATGTGATTGCAACCCTGCCTTATCTCACCAATACCTTGCTGACCGATCTGCGCCACCTTGGCATCGAGCGGCTGGAGCAGGCGGCCGCCACCTTGGGCGCGGGCGAATGGCAGCGCTTTAGCGGCATCGTGCTGCCCAGCCTGCGCCAGAGCATGCTGTCCGGGCTGGTGATGGTGGCGGCGCTGTCGATCGGGGAGTTCAACCTCTCCAACCTGCTGGTCGGTTTCCAGAACCGCACCTATCCCGTCGTGCTGCTGCAGGCCTTCTATGGCGCAACCGGCTTTGCCTGCGCTGCTACGGTGATCCTGCTGCTGCTGGCCAGCCTGGCAGCGCTTCTGTCTTCTTCTCTTTTGCGTAAATCCCCATGAGCCTGACTTTCCAGAACGTCAGTTACCGCTACCCCGGCAGCCAGCAAGGGCTGCATGAGGTGTCCTTTGATATTGGCCAGGGCGAGCTGGTGGCGGTGATCGGCCCCAGCGGCTCGGGCAAGTCCACCTTGCTCAAGCTGGTTGCTGGGCTGGAGACCGGCTACCAGGGCCGCATCGCACTGGCGGGCCAGGACATGGCGGGCACGCCGGTGCACCAGCGCGGCATTGGCATGGTGTTCCAGAGCTATGCGCTGTTTCCGCACCTGTCGGTGCGGGACAACGTGGCCTACGGGCTGGCGCTGCGCAAGATGCCAGCCGCACAGCGCCATGCCCGGGCGGCAGAGCTCTTGGAGGTGGTGGGACTGTCGGATTTTGCGCAGCGCGGTGTGCAGCAGCTCTCCGGCGGGCAGCAGCAGCGGGTGGCGCTGGCGCGCGCGCTGGCCATCGACCCGCGTGCGCTGCTGCTGGACGAGCCGCTGTCCGCGCTGGATGCCAGCGTGCGGGGCCATCTGCGCGACCAGATCCGTGCACTGCAGCAGCAGTTTGGTGCCACCACCTTGCTGGTCACCCACGACCAGGAAGAGGCGCTGGCCATGGCCGACCGGGTGGCGGTGCTCAAGGAAGGGCGGCTGCTGCAGATCGCCACGCCCAAGGAAATCTACGACATGCCGAACTGCCGCGCCGTGGCGGAGTTCGTGGGGCTCTCCACCATTTTGGAAGGGCAGGTGGCCGCCAGCGGCCGCGTGGACTTTGGTTTTGCCGAGCTGTCCGTGCCCACCGGCAGCCATCGCCCCGGGCAGAAGGTGCAGGCGCTGATCCGCCCCGAGCATATTGAGCCAGACCCGCAGCCTGGGCAGACCAATACCTTGCAGGGGCGTCCAGGCGCCTGCCGTTATCTGGGATCGCTTACGCGCTATGACTTTGCGGTGGCAGGTGCGCCGCGCGCCTTCCTGGCCGAAGGCCGGCAGCCGGCAGGCCAGGCCATTGCCATCGCGCCCGAGCACATCCGCTTGCTGGATGCCTGAGCACCTCACATCCGTTCAACACCCCACCGACACCGTACTTTTTCAACGAAGGAAAACCGCTATGCAACGCCGACATCTCATCCAAGCCGCTGCTGCCTTGCCTTTGGCAGCCCTGGTCCAGCGCACATCCTGGGCGCAAGAGGGCGCGGAGCTCTATGCCGGAGAAAAAGAGCTCTACGAGCTGGCCAAAAAAGAAGGTTTTTGCGTCTCCTTCGACACCGGGCCGGAATGGGCCAACTGGAAGGCCTTGTTTGCCGAGTTCAAGAAGCGCTACCCCGATGTCGAGCTGAGCTACAACGACCTGGGATCGGCAGCTACCGTGGTCGCGCTGGAGAAGATGCGCCGCCGCCCCCAGGCAGACACCGCGTACTACTTCGCGGCCTCGGCCGTCGATGCCGCGAAGAAGGATGTGGTCGCGCCTTTCAAGCCCATCCACTTCGACAAGTTGCCCGAGGTGTTCCGTGAGGCAGAAGGGCGCTGGTTCACCATCCACACCTTGAACATCGCCTTCCTGGTGAACAAGAAGCTGGTCAAGAATGTGCCCACCGGCTGGGCCGATCTGCTCAAGCCCGAGTACAAGAACAGCGTGACCTACCTGGATCCCCGCAGTGCCGGCGTGGGCCAGGTGCTGACCTTGGCCGCAGCCTACGGCAACGGTGGCAGCGTAGACAATGTCAAGCCCGGCACGGACTACCTGGGCAAGCTGCATGCCGCAGGCAACGTGCAGCGCGTGGAGGGCACCACCCCCTATGCCAAGTTCATCAAGGGTGAGATCCCCATCTGGATCGGCTACGAGAATGACGGCCTCAAGGCCAAGCATAGCGATGGCATGGGCGAGGCCTGCGAGGTCGTCATCCCCAAGGAAGCCAGCGTGGCAGCGCCGTACGCCATCAGCCTTGTCAAGGGTGGCCCCAACCCGAACGCCGGCAAGCTGTGGCTGAACTTCATCATGAGCGAGGCCGGCCAGCAGCTCTTTGCCAAGGGCTTCGTGCGGCCTGCCGTTCCAGGCGTCAAGCTGCCCGACGATGTGGCTAGCAAGCTGCCTGCGGCAGCGCAGATCCGTCCGCTCGATGTCATCAAGGCCTCGGCCAAGAAGGCCGAGATCGACCAGCTCTGGGCGCAGGCCACGCTGGGTCGCTCATGAGCGGTTGGATCCGCCGTTTTGGCGCCTGGCCTGCCTGGTGCTTTATGGCGCTGTTCTTTGTGTTGCCCCTGGCATCGTTGGTGCCCGAGGCCATGGCGGACGGCGGCAGCGCCTTTGCCCGCTTGTGGGGCAACCCGCTGCTGGGCCGGGCCGTGCTGAACACCTTGGTGCTGGGCCTGACCGCTGGTGCAGTCTCTGGCTTGGTGGGCACGGTGATCGCCATTGAGCTGGGGCGCCAACCGCTGCAGCGCCGGCGCTGGATGATGACCTTGCTGGGGCTGCCGCTGGCCTTCTCGGGCCTGGTGATCGCCTATGGCTTCATCCTGGCCTTTGGGCGCTCGGGCTTTGTCACACAGCTGCTGGTGGCGCTGGGCTTTGACGGCGCCGCTGTGGGCAGCTGGATCTATGGCACGGTCGGCCTGGGCTGCGCCTATGCCTACTACCTGGTGCCCCGCGTGGCGCTGTCGCTCTACCCGGTGTTTGCCAACCTCGATCTGCGGCCCATGCTGGCGGCGCGCACCTTGGGCGCCACGCGATGGCGCGCGTTCCGCGACACGGTGGTGGCCGAGGTGGCGCCATCGGTGGCGTCCAACGCCTGCCTGGTGGCTGCCATTGCGATGGGCACCTACGGCACGGCGCTGGCGTTGGTGGGGACGCAGCTCAACATTCTTCCGCTGATGCTGTTTGCACAGGTCAGCGATGGCGGATCGGACCTGAGCGTCGCATCTGCCTTGTCATTGCTTTTGATGGCGCTGTGCGTCATCGTCATGGGATTGGGAGACGCGATTGCACGCCAACGTGAACAACATGCCGCAGGATCACATTGATGCCCTGGGCTTGCCGCCCGGGCTGACCGAGGCGCTGCGGCGGCTGGCCCAGCACCAAGCCGGCCCGGCGCGCCACCGTCGGCCGGTAGGGGTCATCGGCCCGGGTGATGCCGATGGCCAGGTCTACGCCGATGCACGCCGGATCGCCCGTGCGCTGGCCGCTGCCGGCATGGCTATCGTGTGCGGTGGGCGCGGTGGTGTGATGGCTGCGGCCTCACAAGGCGCCACCGAAGTAGGCGGCGTCGCCATCGGCATCCTGCCCGAGGAGGACGAGCGCCATGCGAATCCCTATCTCAGCGTGGCCTTGCCCACCGGGATCGGTGAAATGCGCAACGCCTTGATTGCGCGCAGCGCCCTGTGCCTGGTCGCCGTGGGCTACAACATGGGAACGCTCTCCGAGATGGCCCTGGGGCTGAAGTGGGGGCGCCCGGTCTTCGTGCTGCACGGTGAGCTGTCCTTGCCCGGCGCGGTGGAGGTGGCGGATGTGCAGCAGATGCTGGGCTGCGTCGTGGACTGCCTTTTGGGTGATGCTGCGTGTGCCTGAATGCCGGCGATGCTGGCGGTGCGGGCGGTGCGGGCGGTGCGGGCGGTGCGGGCGGTGCGGGCGGTGCGGGAGATAGCGCCCCGCATGTTGGCCTGGTTCGTAAGGTATTAGCACGCCCCGCAGGGAAGAGGCGGAAGCTGCAGTTCACGCAAGGCTTGGCGTGTAGTTTGTACGACCTAGGCGTACTCCACCCTCGCCGCTAAATTGGGGAACTCGTTCTGCATGTCGTCCAGTAGCCATGGCCGCATTTCAGCAGGCGTTGGACGATAGCCCTCTGAACCCTATATTTCTACCGAGGGATGTTTACGGACTGCGCAGCGAGCCCATCGCGCAGGGACATAAGAAATGGCAGCCTCGGCTGCCATTTTTGTGCCTGGGACCTGTCCCAGGCTTGCACTTTTGCGACTGCCGTATCAGTCTGCAGTAGGCGGCACATAGCCGACGGCCGCATCGGCGCCTTCGCCAAAGAAATGGTTTTCCATCTGGCGGGCCAGGTACTGGCGGGCGCGCTGGTCGGCCAGGTTCAGGCGGTTTTCATTGACCAGCATGGTCTGGTGCTTGAGCCAGCCAGCCCAGGCTTCCTTGCTCACGTTTTCCCACAGGCGCTTGCCCAGCTCACCAGGGTAGGGGGGAAAGTCGAGGCCCTCGGCTTCTTTGTGCAGTTTGACGCAGTTGACCATACGTGCCATGGGAGATGCTTCCTTCGTTGGGTTGACGCTGTTGCACTGGCAGGGTGCTTGCCCGATGCTGCCGCAGTCTGCGGGCGGTTGCCCAGCATGGCCTGCTTTGCCCGCACCACCAACCAGGGTTGGGGCGCTGGCGAGCTTCCTGCCTTGCCAGCCCCGAAACCGGGCCTGGCAGATGCGTTTTCGCGTCTTGTTAATAAGTTTCAGTCATAAAAAACTGAATTAATAGTAGTTTGAGTTTTTATGGCCGCGTTTCAGAATGTGTTCAAGCCTAACAAGCCCTACGACTTTTGCCATTCTGAAAGTGTTCCATGCAACAACGCCGCCACTTTATCAAGTTTCCGATAGCCGCAGCCGCAGTCGCGTCTCTGATGGCGCTGGCACCCGCAGTTTTTAGCGGCGCAGCCCATGCCCAGGCACCAGCACCGGTGACCTTGCTCAACGTGTCCTACGACCCGACCCGTGAGCTGTACAACCAGTTCAACCAGGCCTTTGCCAAGCACTGGAAGGACACGACCGGCCAGACCGTGACCATCAAGCAGTCGCATGGCGGCTCAGGCAAGCAGGCGCGCGCCATCATCGATGGCATCGAAGCCGATGTGGCCACCTTGGCGCTGGCCGGTGACATCGATGCGCTGAACAAGCACGGCCAGCTGGTGCCGGCCGATTGGCAAAAGCGCCTGCCGCTCAACAGCGCGCCTTACACCTCGACCATTGTGTTCCTGGTCAAAAAGGGCAATCCCAAGGGCATCAAGGACTGGGGCGATCTGATCAAGCCCGATGTGAAGGTGATCACCCCCAACCCCAAGACCAGCGGCGGCGCGCGCTGGAACTACCTGGCCGCCTGGGAATTTGGTAAACGCACTTACGGCGGTGAAGCCGGTGCCAAGGACTACATCAGCAAGCTGTTCAAGAATGTGCCGATTCTCGATACCGGCGCGCGCGGCTCGACCGTGACCTTTGTGCAGCGCGGCCAGGGCGATGTGCTGCTGGCCTGGGAAAACGAGGCCTACCTGGCATTGAAGGAGTTTGGCCCCGAGAAGTTCGAGATCGTCACGCCTTCGCTGTCGATCCTGGCCGAACCCACCGTGACTGTCG
This sequence comes from Comamonas sp. MYb69, assembly GCF_037479315.1. NCBI lineage: Bacteria > Pseudomonadati > Pseudomonadota > Betaproteobacteria > Burkholderiales > Comamonadaceae > Comamonas > Comamonas sp. MYb69. The sequence goes on along the minus strand of NZ_JBBGZG010000024.1, from coordinate 14,224 downwards.
TCGACAAGGTGGTGGACAAGCGCGGCACGCGCAAGATTGCCGATGCCTACCTGCAGTACCTGTACTCGGACGAAGGCCAAGACATTGCCGGCCGCAACTTCTACCGCCCCACCGCCGAAGCGGCCAAGGCCAAGTACGCCAGCCAGTTCGCGACGCTCAAACTCTTCACCATCGATGAGGCCTTTGGCGGCTGGACCAAGGCCGACGCTGCGCACTTTGCCGATGGCGGCAGCTTTGACCAGATCTACACCAAGAAATAAGCAAGGACGCTGAACCGGCCGCCGGGTACCCCCTGGCGGTTGGGTCCAAGAAGGTGAATGTTATGAATTTTCAGCAACTGCGGGCCGTGCGTGAAGCCGCCCGCAATGGCTACAACCTGACCGAGGTGGCGCATGTGCTCTACACCTCGCAGCCAGGCGTGAGCCGCCAGATCCGCGAGTTGGAAGACGAGCTGGGCGTAGACATCTTTATCCGCGCTGGCAAGCGGCTGACCGGGCTGACCCCACCGGGCGAGGCCATTTTGCCGATTGTGGACCGCTTGCTGCTGGAGTCCGAAAACCTGCGCCGCGCCGGTGCCGATTTTCATGCCAGCCGCAGCGGCCAGCTGAGCATTGCCGCCACCCACTCGCAGGCACGCTATGCGCTGCCGCTGGTGGTGCGCGATTTTCGCGAGCAGTTTCCCGATGTGGCCCTGCACCTGCACCAGGGCTCGCCCCGCCAGGTCGCCGAGATGCTGCTGAGCGGCGCGGCCGATATCGGTGTGGCCACCGAGGCGCTCACCGGCTATGCAAGCTTGGCGACCCTGCCGGGCTACCGCTGGACCCACTCGGTGGTCGTGCCCCCGGGCCACCCCTTGCTGGCCCAGCAAGAGGCTGGACGGCCATTGACCCTGCAGTCGCTGGTGCGCTTTCCGATCATCACCTATGAGCAGGGCTATACCGGCCGCTCGCACATCGATGAGTCGTTTGCCGCCGCCGAGGTCACGCCCAATGTGGTGCTGACCGCCATGGATGCGGACGTGATCAAGACCTATGTCGAGCTGGGCATGGGCATCGGCATTGTGGCTTCGATCGCCTTTGACGAGGAGCGCGACCGCAACCTGCGCGCCATCGACGCGGGCCATTTGTTCAAGGTCAACACCACGCGCATTGCGCTGCGCAAGGGCGTGTGGCTGCGTGCCTATGCGCTGCAGTTCATCGAGAGCTTTGTGCCGACCTTGAAGCGCGAGGTGGTGTTGCAGGCCGTGTCGGCCACCGCACCGGATGAGGCATCTGTGCAGGCCGCCGCGCAGAAAGCAGCCTGAGTGATCTGCGGGGTATAGAAACTATTACTTCGATAAGCGCACGCTATGATGCACGTTTTTAACGTGTAGATGAGGAGATAGCGAATGCGCAAAACTTTGATGCTCACGGGTCTGGTTGCAGCCATGGCCTTGGCCGGTTGCAAGACCATGGACGCGGGCAACCTGGGCGGTCTGATGGATTCGGGCTCCACGGCGATGAAGGCCATGACACTGACCGATGGCGATGTCGTGGCCTTGTCCAATGAGTCCTGCGCCGCGCTGGACAAGCAAAACAAGCTCGCGCCTGCGAACAACAAGTACAGCCAGCGTCTGGCCAAGGTCGTCGCCAATATGCCGCAAGAGGTGGAAGGCAAGAAGGCTGACTACAAGGTCTACCTGACCAGCGATGTGAACGCCTGGGCAATGGCCAATGGCTGCATCCGCGTCTACAGCGGACTGATGGACCTGATGAACGACGACGAACTGCGCGGCGTGATCGGCCATGAAATCGGCCACGTGGCGCTGGGCCACAGCAAGCGCCGCATGCAGACGGCCTATGCGACATCGGCCGCACGCCAGATTGCTGCGAGCAGCGGCAATGCCACCTTGGCATCGCTGTCGAGCTCGCAAGCGGGCGAGCTGGGTGAAAAGTTTATCCATGCGCAGTTCTCGCAGGCCAATGAGTCTGCCGCCGACAACTACTCCTTTGACCTGCTCACCAAGCAAAAGATGGAGCGCAAGGGCCTTGTCACCGCGTTCCAGAAGCTCGCCAAGCTGAGCGGCGGCAGCGGCAACTCGCTGATGGATTCGCACCCACCGTCGGACGCCCGCGCCAAGGCGATGCAGGCGCGGCTGGACAGCGGCAAGTAAGCCGTCGATAGCCCAAGAGGGGACTGGTGCGGTGCATGCCGCCGCGCCAGTCCCTTTTTTTTGCGCTCGGCTCCTTTGTCGGCGCCGACCTTCTGTGCTTGGGTGACGCCGCCGCAGTGCACGGGCTGCTATGCTGGCTGCCTCATTCAAAGAGGTGTTATGCAGTTACTGTTGTTGAGCAACTCACGCGCCCCCGATGGCGGCTACCTGACCTTTTGCCGCGAAGCGCTGGCCCTTCAGATGAACGGCGTGCAAAAGGCGCTGTTTGTGCCCTTTGCGGGTGTGACGCTCAGTTGGAATGACTACACCGCGCAGGTGCAGGATGCCATTGCGCATACAGGCGTGCAGCTGGTGGGCGCGCACCAGGACAATGCCCTGGACCAGTTCTTGACCGGGGATATCCAGGCGATCATCGTCGGTGGCGGCAATACCTTCCAGCTGCTGGCCCAATGCCGCAAGCGGGGCTGGCTGGTGCGCATCGGTGATGCGGTGCGCTCGGGCCGCATGTCGTATACCGGTTGGAGTGCAGGGGCCAATCTGGCGGGCCTGACGATCAACACCACCAATGACATGCCCATCGTCGACCCGCAGGGCTTTGGCGCGCTGGGCCTGGTGCCGTTTTGCATCAATCCGCACTACCACAACAGCCTGCCGCCCGGCCACCAGGGAGAGACGCGCGACCAGCGCCTGGCGGAGTTCCTGGTCGCCAACCCGGACAAGCAGGTAGTGGCTCTGCCCGAAGGCAGCTGGCTGCGCGTGCAGGGTGGCCAGATCGAAGTGGCAGGGCAGTTTGCGGCCAAGCGCTTTGCGGCGGGCAAGCCGGTGGAAGACTTGCCCGTGGGGACTGCGCTGGCGCTTTAAGGCTTGGTTAGACGCGTTCGAAGATGGCGGCAATGCCCTGGCCGCCGCCAATGCACATGGTGACCAGCGCATAGCGGCCGCCGGTGCGGTGCAGCTCATGGATCGCCTTGACGGTGATGATCGCGCCGGTCGCGCCAATCGGGTGGCCTAGCGAGATGCCCGAACCATTGGGGTTGACCTTGGCAGGGTCCGCGCCCAGGCCCTTGGTCACTGCGCAGGCTTGCGCGGCAAAGGCTTCATTGGCCTCGATGACATCCATCTGGTCCAGCTTGAGGCCGGTCTTGGCCAGCACGGCCTTGGACGCGGGCACGGGGCCAATGCCCATGATCTTGGGATCGACCCCTGCATGGGCATAGCCCACCAAACGGGCCAGCGGCTTGGCTCCGCGCGCCTTGGCGGCGGCCGCTTCCATCAGCACCACCGCCGCTGCGGCGTCGTTGATGCCCGAGGCGTTGGCGGCGGTGACCGTGCCGTCTTCCTTGATAAATACGGGCTTCATCTTCTGGAAGTCTTCGATCTTGGCGCCGGCGCGGAAGTGCTCGTCCTTGTCAAAGCTGATATTGCCCTTCTTGCTTTTAAGGATGACCGGCACGATCTGGCCGGCAAAGCGGTTCTCGGCCCAGGCCTGCTCGGCGCGCTGGTGGCTGCTCAAGGCCAGTTGGTCCTGGTCATCGCGGCTGATGCCAAATTCCTTGGCCACGTTCTCAGCGGTTACGCCCATGTGGATGTTGTGGAAGGGGTCGTGCAGCGCGCCGGTCATCATGTCGATCATCTTGAAATCGCCCATGCGTGCACCCCAGCGGCTGGTGGTGCTGGCGTAGGGCGCGCGGCTCATGTTCTCGGCGCCGGCGCCAATCGCCACGTCATAGTCGCCGAGCAAAATGCCCTGGCTGGCGGTCACAATCGCCTGCAGGCCCGAGCCGCAGAGGCGGTTGACATTCATCGCCGGCGTCTCCTGCGGGCAGCCGCCCTGGATGGCGGCCACGCGGCTCAGGTACATGTCCTTGGGTTCCGTGTTGACCACGTGGCCGAAGACCACATGGCCCACGTCCTTGCCTTCAATGCCGGCGCGGGCCAGCGACTCCTTGACGACCAGCGCACCCAGCTCGGTCGGTGGAACATCCTTGAGGCTGCCGCCAAAGGTGCCGATGGCAGTGCGCACGGCGCTGCAGACAAGTACTTCACGGGACATGGAAAGGTCTCCTGTTTAGGTTGGAATGGGCATGCAAATGTTGCCTTGCAGCATTATTGCCAGCCAGGCGGCCCATGTGCAAACCGCAGGCGGCCAGCGCGCACCTTGGTGACAGTCCATGCCGGACATGGACTGCGCTACACGCCGTGGTTCAAGGCTCGCGCACGTCGGCGATCACGTTCTGGCCAAAGTCGGCGCGGTCCAGCCAGCCCAGTACCTTGGCAGCGGCTTCTGCCGGGCTGCTGAGTTTGCCGCCCTCATGCAGGCCCTTGAAGTTGCCCACATCGGGGAAGGCGCCCGCATCGGCAGTGCGCAGCTGCACCTGCATGTCGGTATCGATCACGCCGGGTGCGAGCGAGACAATCTTGGCGCCATGGGGCTTGTGGGCTTCTTCCAGCGCCACGCAGCGTGCATAGGCATCCATGCCGGCCTTGGCGGTGCAGTAGGCGGCCTGCGATGCCATCGGGCGGCGGCCCAGGCCGGACGAGACATTGAGCACTTTCTTGGGCACGGTCCAGCTGTCGGTCGCACCCAGAAACACCCCCGTCAGCGCCATCGGCGCCTCCAGCCCCACGCGCAGCGCATTGCGCAGGTCGGGTGTGGCCAGGTCGGACAGCGGCGCGATCTGCGGAATCACGCCGGCGTTGTTGATCAAGGTGATGCTGGCCCAGTCGCTGGCCTGGAGGCTGCGCAGCCAGTCGCCCAGGCGCTGGGCGGCGGCATCGGTATCGCCCAGGTCCTGCTCCCACTGGATGAGCTGGTCCGGCGATGGAGCGGCAGCGGCCAGCGCGCTGGAGCTGCGGCGCGCAATGCTCAGCACGGTATGGCCCTTGGCCAGAAGTTGCTGGCCCATGGCCAGGCCCATGCCGCGCGAGCCGCCGGTGAGGATGGTGAGGTGTTTGGTGGTCATAACCTGCTATCGTAACGGCAGTTGGGCCTGGGCGTTACGGCGTTTTTCCCGGTGGCCTGCACAAGCGCGGCGGCTTGGTTAGGATGGGCAGCTTTGGAATCACAAAGACAAAGGAAGCACAGCATGAACCAACCCAAAGTAGCCATCGTGATCGCCGGTGGATCCGGCATGGGCGCAGCGGCAGCACGCCAGTTGCACCAGGCCGGTTATGCGCTGGGGATTATGTCGTCCTCGGGCAAGGGTGAGGCGCTGGCCCAGGAGCTGGGCGGAGTGGGCGTGACGGGCTCCAACCAGAATGTGGCCGACATGCAAAAGCTGGTGGATGCGGTGATGGCGCGCTATGGCCGCATCGATGTGCTGGTCAATGGTGCCGGCCACGGCCCCAAGGGCGATCTGCTGTCGATCAGCGATGAGGACTGGATCAAGGGCCTGGAGGTGTACTTTCTGAACGTGGTGCGCGCCACGCGCCTGGTTGCGCCCATTATGCAAAAGCAGGGCGGCGGCGCCATCATCAATATTTCGTCGGCCTGGGCGTTTGAGCCGGCAGCGCTGTTCCCTACCTCTGCCATGGCACGCTCCGGGCTGGCGGCCTTCACCAAGATCTTCTGCGACGAATACGGCAAGCACAACATCCGCATGAACAATGTGCTGCCCGGCTGGATCGACAGCCTGCCCAAGAAGGACGAGCGCCAGGCAGCGGTGCCACTGCAGCGCTACGGCAAGGCCGACGAGATTGGCGCCACCGTGGCCTTTTTGGCCTCCGAGGGGGCGGCCTATATCACCGGCCAGAACATCCGCGTGGATGGCGGCCTGATGCGCCACGTTTAAGACGATCCGGCCGTTCCAGCACGGCCGTTAGAAATCAGCCGCCAGCCGGCAGTCCAGCCACTGGCCGGTCACCGGGTGGGCAAAACCCAGCTGCTGCGCCTGCAGCAGCAGGCGTGGCGCCATCGCCTGCACTGCGGCGCTGGCATAGAGGCCATCACCCAGCATTGCATGGCCGATGGCCTGCATATGCAGGCGCAGCTGGTGGGTGCGACCGGTCAGCGGCTCCAGCCACAGGCGCGTGCTGCCGGCAGGGATGGCGGGCAGGGCGGCCGCTTCCTCCGCATTCATCGCCCGCCACCAGGTCTGGCTGGGCTTGCCCATCTCCCCATCCACCCGCTGCAAAGGGCGGCGCTCCCAGTCGGCGATCAGTGGCAGATCGACCAGGCTCCAGCGGTGGCCATCCTGCGGCATCGCGGCATGCAGCGCATGGCTGGGTGGCAGCGGTTGTGCAGCGGGGCTGCCGCAGACGACGGCGGTATAGCGCTTGCGCACGGCGCGGGCCGCAAAGGCATCGCCCAGCGCACGCTGCACGGCCAGGCTGCGCGCCATCACCACCAGGCCCGAGGTGGGCTGGTCCAGCCGGTGCACCACCAGCGCATCGGGCCATTGCTGCTGGGCCCGGGCGCTCAGGCAGTCCTGCTTGTCTTCTCCCCGGCCGGGGACGCACAACAGGCCCGATGGCTTGTTCAGCACCAGCAGGTGTTCGTCGATGTAGTCGGGGATCAGCATGGGGAAGGGGGTGAGAGCGCAGCGCCCGATTCTAAGTGCTGCAGCCTAGGTGACAGCGCGCGCTGCGCACCGCGCGCGCCTGCCTGTACTGTATGCCTCGTCATAAGCTGCAGGCATTTGCTCATGCAGCCCGCTGGCAGTGCGGGTTGCTACGATGCCCTTTGCCGCGCGCACGCGCTATAAAAACAGATGCATGCCGGTGGTGGTATGTGCAGCCTTGACTGTGCGCCGCCACTGGCCATACCACAAGGAGACCCAATGCTAGGCCTGATGCAAAAGCAGCAACTGCTGACCTCCAACCTGCTGGAGTTTGCGGAGCGTTACCACCGCGATACCGAAATCGTCTCGCGCCGAGTGGAAGGTGATATCCACCGCTACACCTATGGCGATTTTGCGCAGCGCTCACGGCAACTGGCGCAGACCCTGGATGGCATGGGGCTGGCAGCGGGCACGCGCGTGGCGAGCCTGGCCTGGAATGGCTACCGCCATATGGAGCTGTACTACGGCGTGGGCGGATCGGGCCGGGTCATCCATACCCTGAACCCCAGGCTGCACCCGGACCAGGTGGTCTGGATCGTCAACCATGCCGAAGACGAGGTGCTGTGCTTTGACAGCTGCTTCCTGCCTATCGTGCAAGCCATCCACGCGCGCTGCCCGACGGTGCGCCAATGGGTGGCGCTCTGCGATGCCGACCAGTTGCCTGCCGATGCCGGCATCCCGGGCCTGGTTGCCTACGAGGCCTGGATTGCGGCTGCCGACGGCGCCTACCAGTGGCCCGAGTTTGACGAAAACACCGCTTGCGGCATGTGCTACACCAGCGGCACCACGGGCAACCCCAAGGCGGTGCTGTACTCGCACCGCAGCACCGTCTTGCATGCCTATGGCGCCTCGCTGCCCGATGTGATGGATATCTCCTCGCGCGATGTGGTGCTGCCGGTCGTACCGATGTTCCACGTCAACGCCTGGGGCCTGCCGTTTTCCGGGCCGCTCAATGGTGCCAAGCTGGTGTTTCCCGGCCCGGCGCTCGATGGCCCCTCGGTCTACGCGCTGATGGAGGCGGAAAAGGTGACCTTTGCCGCCGGCGTACCCACCGTCTGGCAGATGCTGCTGAGCCATGTGCAAAGCCAGGGCCTGCGCTTTAGCAGCCTGCAGCGCACCATCATTGGCGGCTCGGCCTGCCCGCCAGCGATGATCAAGACCTTCCAGGAAGACTATGGCGTCACCGTGCTGCATGCCTGGGGCATGACCGAGCTCAGCCCGTTGGGCACCGTCTGCACCTTGAAGCACAAGCACCTGGAGCTGCCGGCCGACACCCAGGCGCAGCTGCTGGCCAAGCAGGGCCGGGTCATCTTTGGCGTGGACATGAAGATCGTTGGCGACGATGGCCAGGACCAGCCCTGGGATGGCAAGACCTATGGCGACCTGCTGGTGCGCGGCCCCTGGGTGGTGGCCGACTACTACCGCAGCGAGGGCGCCTCGCCGCTGGTCACTGATGCGCAGGGGCGCGACTGGTTTCCCACTGGTGACGTGGCCACCATCGATGCCGATGGCTTTATGCAGATCACCGACCGCAGCAAGGATGTGATCAAGTCCGGCGGTGAATGGATCAGCTCCATCGATATCGAGAACATTGCGATGGCGCACCCGGCCGTCGCGATGGCTGCCTGCGTGGGCATGCCCCATCCCAAGTGGGACGAGCGGCCGGTGGTGTTTGTCGCGCTCAAGAAGGGCGCCGCTGTCAGCGAGCAGGACTTGCTCGCCTTCTACCAGGGCAAGATGGCCAAGTGGCAGATCCCCGATGCCGTGATCTTTGTGGAGGCCATTCCGCTGGGCGCCACCGGCAAGATGCTCAAGACCCGGCTGCGCGAGCAGTTCAAGGACTATGTGCTGCCGGCTTGACGGCCCCTTTGAATAATTCGCTGAACCCCTTTTCCAGGCATACCAGGAGGCCTTTGCATGACGCGCAAGATTGGGCAATTATTGGATTTGACCGGCAAGACGGCCCTGATCACCGGCGGCTCACGTGGCCTGGGGCTGCAGCTGGCCCACGCGCTGGGTGAGGCCGGTGCCAAGGTGGTGGTGACCAGCCGCAAGGCCAGTGAGCTGGAGGCCGCGGTGGCGGAGCTGAGCGGCGCAGGCATCGATGCGCGCTGGATCGCCGCCGACTGCGCGGTCGACAGCGAGATCGAGCGCCTGGCCATCGAGGTGCTCGAACGCGTGGGCGATGTGGACATTTTGGTCAACAACGCCGGTGCCAGCTGGGGGGCGCCGGCAGAAGACCATCCGGCCGCTGCCTGGGACAAGGTGATGAACCTGAATGTGCGTGGCTATTTTCTGCTGTCGCAGCAGCTGGCCAAGCGCTGCATGATTGCGCGCCGGCAGGGCGCCATCATCAACCTGGCATCGATTGCCGGGCTGGGCGGCAACCCGGTGGGCATGAAAACCATCGCCTACAACACCAGCAAGGGCGCGGTCATCAACTTCACCCGCGCGCTCGCTGCCGAATGGGGGCATTACGGCATCCGCGTCAATGCCATTGCGCCGGGTTTTTTCCGCACCAAGATGGCCACTGGCCTGATTGACCAGATCGGCGAGGATGCGATGACGGCCGGCGTGCCGCTGGGGCGCCTGGGCGGGGATGATGATTTGAAGGGCGCTGCGGTACTGCTGGCCAGCGATGCCGGCAAACACATCACTGGCCAATGCCTGGCCGTTGATGGCGGCGTCAGCATCGTCACGGCAGGCTGACGCGGACAGCTTGACCCGGTCCCGGAAATTTAAAGGGCTGCCCTTAATGGGCAGCCCGCTTTCCCTGTATCAGCTGTGGTCCGTCTGCGCCAGGTAGAACCACTCGCGGTTCACGGCGGCATCGGGCTGGGGGAAGATCACGCAGCCATCGAAGGGCGCCAGAATCTGGCTGCCATCGGCGCGGGTCGCGAGCAGGTCACCCTGGCTGAACGGATCAAAGTTCTGCCACTCCTTTTGCATGCGGTCATCGGCGCTTTGGCGCATGAACACCTGGCGCATATGGTGGGTGGTGTACTGGGCGACGGGCTCGACGGTCACATCGGCCATCTCCAGCAGGGCCAGCACGCCAGCGATGCAGCGGTCGGCCACCTCGATGGCCTGGGGCTCTTCGTGTGAGCCCGATTCCACGGTGATCGCGTAGCCCCCCCGGCTGCGCATGAACTCATTGGTGCCGATGCCATGCTCGGGACGAATCGCGCCGCCGCTGGCCTTGACGGCTTGCTCATACACCTCCAGCCAGCCTTGCACGATGACGGGCAGGCCCACGGCCTTGGCAAAGGCCTCTTCCTCTTGCTGGCGGGCAAAGGGCTCCAGCGTGCCAGTGTTGTTGAGCGGGCCGGTCATCGCAAAGGCCCGGCCTTCGCCGCTGTAGGAGTGCAGATCGAGCAGCGCATCATGGCTCTCCAGCAGCGGTGCCAGTGCATTGACCATATGGTCTTCAAAGTTCTGCGGCTTGGCCTGGGGCACAAAGTTGCGGTTGAGGTTGCGGTCACCTTCGCGCTCGTTCTTGATAAAGGCCTTGGGGTTGGCCACGGGCACCATGGTGAGGCGCCCGCGCTTGAGGCGCACCTGGCCGGATTCAAAGCGCTCGATCCAGCGGCGGATCGCATGCGTGCCACTTTGCTCATTGCCATGCACGGCGCCAAAGATCAGCAGCGAGGGGCCCGGCACGGCGGACGCCCAGCCATAGCTGCGCAGCGCAGCCGGTTGCTCGGCAGAAGGGCTGTGGTCCTGTTGCGGGATATGGAAGCGAGAGACGGTCATTGCAGTTTTCCGGTGTGATGGCCTGCCAGCCCGGGCCGCTGCGTCACAAGCCTTGCATCCCGCCAGGGGCTGTCGCACCAGAGCAGGGCGCAAGGTTTATACCCACAACCGTGGGGCAGGGGGCGGCGTGTGCCATTGGCCCCAGCGCGTGGGTGCCAGCAGCCATCCTACCGCATAGTGCGCTGCAGGCGGCCGATTCTGCTATCAATTTTGATACGCAAAGCAACGGTTACCTGGCCAGCGCGGTGCGCCGGGCAGCCAAAAACGAAAAAGGCTGCCGAGGCAGCCTTTGCGAGAGCGTGGGCCATTTAGCCCAGCACGCTTATGCGGCGCGGGTGAACACCAGGTCCCAGACACCATGGCCCAGACGCAAGCCCCGGTTTTCGAACTTGGTCAGCGGGCGGTACTCGGGCTGCGGCGCGTAGCCGTCGGCCGTGTTCTTCAGCTCGGGGTTGGCCGAGAGCACCTCGAGCATCTGCTCGGCATAGGGCTGCCAGTCGGTGGCGCAGTGGATATAGCCACCGGGCTTCAAATGGGCGACGAGCTGGGCCACAAACGGCGCCTGGATCAGGCGGCGCTTGTTGTGCTTTTTCTTGTGCCAGGGATCAGGGAAGAACACATGGATGCCGTCGAGCGAGCCCGGCTGCAGCATGTTCTCCAGCACTTCCACGGCGTCGTGCTGGAAGATGCGGATATTGGTGATGTCCTGCTCGCCAATGCGCTTGAGCAGCGCGCCCACGCCCGGCTCATGCACTTCGCAGCACAGAAAGTTGTCGTCCGGGCGAACGCGGGCGATGTGCGCGGTGGCCTCACCCATGCCAAAGCCGATTTCCAAAATCACCTTGGCCTGGCGGCCAAAGGCTGCTTCGGCATTGAAGGCCTCGCCGGTGTAGGGCAGTACATAGCGGGTGCCCAGCGTCTCAAAGGCCTTGGCCTGTCCGGTGGTGGTGCGGCCTGCGCGGCGCACGTAGGAGCGGATGGTCTTGGGATGGGCCACATCCGCAGGCGCATGGCCGGGCGCACTGCTGGCATCGCGTGCGTTGGTGATGATGGGCTCGGGCACGGGGCCAGCAGCAGGCGTCGAAGAAGATTGCATGGTCATGGAGGTGCCGCTCAGCACAAGCGGCAGGGGTGGCGCTTGCCCGGCAAGGGGCGCTGGGCCGCGTCAAAAAAGGGGCTATTGTAGATTTTTCCAGTCTGCAATGGCAAAACGCTGGGCAATCGCCGTGTGCGCCCGCTGCCATCTGGCTGCAAAGTCGCTGCCTATAATGCCTTTTTCAATGTGACGTCTGTCGTGATTGCAGGTCTGTGTGCGACAGGAAACACGGGGTAGGGGCTCGGGAGCGCAGCATGCGCCTGGCCGCTTTCTGCCCCATGGGTTCCGGTATGGGCCTGCCTTTGCGCCAGCATCTGGAGCAGCATGGACATCCTTTCGTCGTTGGAGCCGATCGTGCGCGACCTCATTGCGCCGGCGGCCGCGCATACCGATAGCCAGGCGGTCTACCCGCGCCAGGCGCTGCAGGCCTTGGGTAGCCAGGGGCTGCTGGGCCTCATCAGTGCCGCTGATGTAGGGGGCATGGGCGCAGGCCTGCACGATGCGGTACAAGTGGTGGAACGCATTGCCCAGGACTGCCCCTGCACGGCCATGGTGCTGACCATGCACTACTGCGGCGTGGCGCTGATCGAGCCTTTTGCGGCCGAGGACACGCGCCGCGCCATTGCCCAGGGCCGCCATATCACCACCTTGGCGGTGTCCGAGACCGGCTCGCGCAGCCATATCTGGGCGCCCACCGGTACCGCCGCTGCGCAGGGCCAGGGCGCGGTGCTGCTCAATGCCCACAAAAGCATGATCACCTCGGCGGGTGAGGCCGATTCCTATGTCTGGATCTCCCGGGCGAGCACGGGCGAGGGCAATACGCTGTGGCTGGTCGACAGCCGCCTGCCCGGGCTGCAGATTCCGTCGCGCTTTGATGGCATGGGGCTGCGCGGCAATGCCTCGTCTCCCATCATCGCCCAGGATGTGGCTGTGCCGCTGGCCTGCCGCTTGGGCGAGGATGGCCAGGGCGAGGACCTCAAGGCGCGCTACCTGATGCCGTATTTCCCTACCTTGATCGCGACCACGTCGGTCGGCCTGATGCAAGGGGTGCTGCGCCGCGCGCTGCAGCATGTGGCCACCACCCGCTTTGCCGAAAACGGCAGCGGCCTGGCCGACCTGCCGACCATCCGGGCTTACCTCGCCAAGGCCCAGCTCAAGGCCGACCAGGCCCGCTTGCTGCGCGATGACGCCGTGCAAGCGGTACTGGCCGGGCGGCCCGATGCCAAGACCCGGCTGCTGCAATGCAAGGCCGCTGCGGCCGAGGCGGCGCTGGAGGTGAGCGATACGGCGATGCGCGTCTGCGGCGGCGCGGCCTTCCGCAAGGACCTGGGCATTGAGCGGCTGTTCCGCGATGCCCGCGCGGCCTCGGTGATGGCGCCCACCACCGATGTGATCTATGACCTGCTGGGCAAGGCGCTGTGCGACGCTGCAGCCTGAGCCCCTGTGACCAATCAACCGGAGATATACGCATTCATGACCGCTTCCTACACCACCCTCAAGATGGGCGCCGTGGCCTATGCGCCCAAGGTCATCACCATCTGGGAGGGCTTCAAGGCCCACTTCATCGAGCAAGGCCTGTACTTTGACTATGTGCTGTATTCCAACTACGAGTCGCTCACAGAGGCGCTGATGGATGGCACGGTGCAACTGGCCTGGAACTCGCCGCTCGCCTTTGTGCGCGCCGAGCTGATGGCGCGGGCCGCCGGCCAGCAGGTGCGATCGATCGCGATGCGTGACACCGACATGGATGTGCAGTCGCTGCTGGTGGTACGCGCAGACAGCCCCGTCCAGACCCTGGCCGACCTGCGCGGCCAGACCCTGGGCTTTGGCGCCATTGATTCGCCCCAGGCCACCTTGATTCCGCTGGACCACCTGCGCCAGCACGGCCTGCTGGCGGGCCAGGATTTTCAGGCGCGCCGCTTTGATGTGCTGGGCGGCAAGCATGGCGACCATATTGGTGGCGAGCGCCTGGCGGCCAAGGCCATGGTGGCCGGTGAGATTGCGGCGTCCTGGATGGTTGCCAAGAACTACCTGGCCTTTGCCGCCGAAGGGACCCTGCCTGCAGGCGCCACGCGCGTGCTCGACACCTCGCAGCCTTTTGACCACTGCAATATGACCGCCGGCCCGAGCATCAGCGCTGCCGATGCGGCGCGCTTTACCGAGATTTTGCTGGCCATGTCCTGGGATGACCCGCTGATTCGCCCCTTGCTGGAGTTGGAAGGCCTCAAGGTCTGGCATCCCGGCCGCGCTTCGGGCTATGTGCCCTTGTCCCGTGCGGTGCGCGATGAGCGCTTCTACGATGACGCGGGCCGCATCCTGGCGGCGGACTACCGGTACTGAGGCCCATGGAAAAACCGCCAGCCCCCTGCAGCAGTACGTGCCCTGCAAGCCCAGGCCAGACCGACCCCGCGAGCATGCCGCTGGTTGATTTGGGCCGGCTGGGCTTTGATGCCGGTGCGCACCTGCTGGTCAAGCACGGCCTGGCCGCTGTCGCCGTGGGCGAATCCATCCGGGTGAGCGGCCAGGCGGCGGGCTGGCAGGCGCAGTTGGCCGCCTGGTGCCAGGCCCAGGGCCATGCGCTGCAAACGGCAACGGGCTGGCTGCGGCAGCCGGCCTTGCTGGTGCGGCGGGGCAGTGCCCAAGCCGGCCGCTGGCGCCACGCGG
>NZ_JBBGZG010000023.1:0-49060 GCF_037479315.1 Comamonas sp. MYb69 | reverse complement strand
TGTCATTGTGTTTACGGACAAGCAGGCTGTCGCCTGCAGTGAATTGGCCGTTTACACAAAATTCTGCACACCCTCGGACATGAAGCTCCCACCACTTCCCGGTCGATGTTGGCGAGCATCCAGGGAACCTGGGGGTGGCCCAGTACGGCATTGACCCGGCGCACCTTGTTGCCGGTGCGCTTGGTGTAGTGGGCGGCGACAATGGGTTCGAGCAAGGTGCCCCAGTACATGGGGCTGGTCTCGTCGTTGGGATCCACGGTCGGCAGGAGGTGGCCCTTGCCTGTCTTGTGCATCCACAACTCCAGTTGGGACTGATAAGGGTTCAATCCCACGGAAGCTGCAGCATCGGAGCTGCCGATGCCTTGGCGGCGCACGTCCAGCCAGGTCTCGCGCGGCATGTCCCGGGTGGAAACGAGGCGCAGTGCGGGGCGTCTGGCCTGTGAGGCTGATACAGGTTTAAAAACAGGTGTCGACATGGTGCCTCCAATGAAATGGGTGAAGAAATAGACAAAGAAACAGACAAGGAAAGACCAATGCAGGCGATTGCCTTCCTTCTCCAGTCCCCTGCCCACAAAATCTCGAAAGCACAAAGCCCTCACCGCAGTGGTGAGGGCCTATGACGTCGAGAGGCTTTGAATGAGAAAGGAAGGGACAGAGGGAGAAGGCCTAGGGCCGAAGGGCAAAAGGCGCGCAGCAAGCCCGTGGATTCAGGCCACCAGTTGCAAGGCGTGCTCCAGTGCCCGCTGTTTGACCGCAGCCCCCACACCAAACCAGGCACTGTCCAGGCGGTTGTCCTGGCTGCGAGCCCGGCGCTCATGGTCCACGTACTCGGTGATTGAGCACAGCAAACCCCAGGCCGTGCCCTGGGCTGCGGACAGGGTGGCGCCGCGCCCGTGGCCGTCAAAGAGCATCTGCGCCTTCTGCAAGGCCCGCTCATTGGTCAAACCCGTGGACTGCCCTGCTCCGCCGATACCGGGTTTGTCTGATGCGCACAGCACCTTCAGGAAGAAGTTCATGGCCTCGTGGCTCTTGACCTTGCGTTCTGCCAGGGTGCGCATCTGGTACATGAAGGAATCCCACTGGCCCACGGCAATACCCAATTGACGTTTGACGGCCTGGGCATCAAAGCGGGTGGAGTGGGAGACCTTCACGGCATTGGTCGCTCCCTGCAAGGCAATCGCCAGGGTGTTGTTGCAAACTACCCGCACGGTGGTGGGCATGGCGACCGTGGCCAGGGTGCCGTCACAGGAAGTCGCCAAGAGCAGATAACCGTTGACGACGTCATCGCCTTTGAGGGCAACTGATTTGCCAGTCCGGGCCAAGGCCCAGAACTTGCGACCTGCCTTGAGCACACCGGCCGTCTCCAGTTCATAACCAGCAAGCTCCGTGAGATCCCGGTAGAACTCCAGCACATCGCGGGGCTGCACCACCTGGTAGCGGTTGCTGACCACTGACAGCGCTGCCTTGGTGTCACTGCGGTACAGCACCTTCTGGTCCGGGAACTCCATGGGCTCGGCGTACATGGCAGAAGACGCTTCCGAGCTGTCAGCAGCCAGATAGCGCACCGGCGTTTCGAGGATCTGCCACTGCATGCCTGCGGCTTGAGCCCAGACATCGAGGGATTGCTTGCGAGGCAGGTGGTTGCCCAGTTGGTGCCAGGGGGTCTGACCTGCGTAGGCCATGGTTTCGACGAGATGGGACATGGTGATCTCCTTGCATCAAGCCTTGAACGAATTGCCGCAGCTTTGGCATTCGTAGTTGTCCAGATAGGTCTCGTCGATCTGCTCGCCGATGCGGCCGCCGACTTCGTGACCCAGGGTACCGCCGAGCACACCACCGATGATGGCGCCGAGCAAGGAGCCCAGAACCCCGCCGACCGGGCCGCCCACAAACCCAACAGATGCGCCGGTAGTGGCACCCTGCATGGCACCAGCGATGCCCGTGGCTGTACCTGCGGCAGAACCGACACGCTGGCCCAACTCCTTGGCGATGTCCTTGGCTCGGACATTCAGAGCGTGGCAATGAGGACATTGGATAGACATAGAAACTCCTGACGTAAAGAAAAGCGCCCCGGGCTCGAAAGCCAGGGGCGCGATGGGATGGAAGATTGAGATGAAATCAATGCGGAACAGCTCGATTCGCAGCAAACCGTTCCTTCATCACATCAGGGATATATGACTGAAGAGATTTGGGATCAGAGGAGGAGGGCTATTTCTTTAGATACGCTAGCCAGCAATGGCTCGCTTAGAGAACGAGCTAACCTAACGCTCCTAAAAAATGAGCGAAAAGTTTATATATGGCAAGCTATGGCGCAGAAAGATACGTGATACACGGTACCTCATCAATTTTTTATTGATACACGTGTTCCCCTGTGCTGCAGATGAATCCCGATACTCCGTTTCGTCAACAACCACTAACGGAGTTCAAAGTGAACCAATTTTCCCCAGATGAGCGCCCTTTCCGTGTTGTGCGCATGCAAAAAGTCAAAGAAATGACGGGACTTGCACACAGCACGCTTTTCGCAAAATATGACCCATCGAGCCCATGCTTTGATCCTACGTTTCCCAAACGTGTCCGGCTGGGTTTGCGCTCCGTAGGATGGATTGAATCGGAAGTCGTGGACTGGGTTCAAAACTCCCGTGTCCACTAATGCGCCTAGGCCTCATCGCTGCTGATCTATTTCTTGGCTAGAAATAGGTCACTGCTAACCTCAGCAATAGCATCTAGCGCACGTTCAGTTGTAAGTAAACCAGCCACCCTTAATTTTCCACTCCAAATAGAAATGCACCCGATGACTCTTATGAGAATCGGGTGCGATGGGAGTTTTTGTCGATTAATTTCCAAAAAAGTCAGAATTATGAAAAACCACACAATCTCAAACAATGCCTCCCAAATCAGTATAGATACTTCTACTGTTTATATTGAAGAGCCCGAGAAAATTACCAACTCGCTTGCTTCATTCAAACAAGCCATTCATGCCGTTCAATCCGAAATCCAGTCTCCAGTAGGCATGGTCTTTGGCTCAGCACTGTCCATGGCGGCTAGCTGCACTCAAGGCCTCTTCGATGTCGCCTGTCCAGGCGGTGGCCGTAGCCCTACAAGCTTGTTCATTCTCACGATCGCCGAGTCTGGTGAGCGCAAGACGTCTACGGATGCGAAGTTCATGCGCATTGTTTCCGATTTTGAGCAAGAGAAGAATGATGGTATTTGTTTAGAGCCTGCAGCGCATAAGGTTGAATACGACATGTGGAAATCCCAGCGCAAGGCTTACCAAAAACTGCTCGACAGTGCAGTTGATCAGGGCGTTGAAGCATCAATCTTGAACCACAAAGCCAAGCTGCGCGCACACTATGAAAAGGAACCACGAACTACTCCAACGCTTCGCATTATTTTTGAGGACACCACCATGTCGGCTCTGCTGGAGAGCCTTGCCAATACCTTTCCCAATGCAGTTCTTAACTCCAGCGAAGGAGGAATTCTTTTTGAGAGGGCAAATTTGGGCTTTCTTCTTCGTGCCAATAAGGTGTGGGATGGTGGAGATGTCTTTGTAGACCGATCCTCAAAGCCAAGCTATACCGTGCGAAATGCACGCTTGACCATCTCCGCCATGATCCAGAAAAAAACACTTGAACATGCCCTCAAACGCAAGGAAAGTGGTGCACGCTCTTCTGGCTTTTTTGCCCGATTCCTCGTCACCGAGCCTGATTCGACACAGGGCACGCGTTTTGGTAATTTTGCACCTACTCAGGAGTCTCAGAAAACCAAAAACCAAGAGTATATTGACTGGCTCCGAAACCGAGCGCTTGAGCTGCTGCCTGAATCCCTGGGGGCTGATGGCCAACCTAGAAAACTAGTTCACTTCTCACCTGCTGCTGCCAAAGTCTGGAAGAATTTCTATAACGAAGTTGAGTCAGCCCTCGCTCAAAATGGGGTCCTTTCAGACATCAAAGATTTTGCATCAAAGATTTCCAACAATATGTCCCGCATTGCTGCCGTATTGCACTGCTTCTGTGGTTTAAAGGGCGATATCAGTGCCGAGACTGCGCAGTTCTCCGCCGAGCTTTGTAAGGTTTACATTTCAGAATTCAAGAAACTATTCGGATTCAAAGATCCGATAGCAATTGCTCACTCGAATGCTACCAAGGTATACGAATTTCTTTGCAAAAATCACCATAAATGGAAATATTACGGATTTCCCAAATCATGGCTACTTCGCCACGGACCATACGGCTGTCGCTCAAGCATTGAGCTTGATACTGCTTTGGGAATTTTGGAGAATAAAAATTTAGTGCGTGTGGAAAGGCAACAAGGTGGACGTAGCAGCTGTACTGTCATCCTCAACACCACGGGTTTCAATGGACAGATCTCAATCCCAAAGTTGAGTCCCCCAATGGAAGATGTCTGGAATAGTTTGCTCCAGAGTAAGACTCCCAACATTTCCCTGATCCAACTTCGCGTCTGAGTTCATAAAGTGGCTGCTACACCTGCTACGTAGCAGGTGTAGCAGCCTTTTGCATTTGATAGAGCGATTCCCAAGCACTTCTATTGCTGAAGGATAGAAAATTATAAAGACAGGAACCGGCATCTTCTTGGATAATTTTTTTACCGAGTGAATTTTAAAATGGAAAGTCCACTTTATGGCTGCAAACAGCAAGAATATCCATCACTATTAATGACTTCACCCCGAGCAACAGTGTATGTTTAAGTATTATTAATAAATAAGATATTAATAAACAAGATCAAACTCAACTGACGAGATCAGTAAACAATCAACTCCATCGCATCAAAGGACAGGTGAAATCAACTAAGCCAGCGAGCTCTACTGATAGGCACATCTACCCCCCAACTGCACCCATCCAGTGCAAGAAAAAATGAGAGACAAATATTGAGATTTATAGAGAGCTTCGAAGGGTATGTACTAATAACCGCAAGACACAACTCATGAAGCGCAATCCGCTCAACACTAATCACCATCTTCATCATGAACCTTTCTATCAAGGACATGAAGTGCAAATCAATCATGGGCCATTAATTAAGGAAAATCTTGCGAGATCACTAAATTGCTTCGAAAAAGCATTAAACAAATATCCTCGCGTATGCTCGATGCGATTCGATCTGCACATTCCCGACAACTATTTTTCAGCAGGATTAAATGACAACGACTTAATCAATAAATTCATTTCATCTTTGCGCTCTCAGATCCAGAGCTCTCAAAGTAAAAGCCGGAAGTTGGGCAATCGCGTGCATGACACGGACGTACGATATACATGGGGCCGAGAAGTAAGTAGTACCGGAAGGGTTCACTACCATATAAACCTTTTATTGAATAACGATGCATATGCCCATATCGGAGAGTTCAATTTAGATAACGACAACATGTATAGCCGTATTCATAAAGCGTGGGCAAGTGCCTTAGGTGTATTGATGAATGATCTGGTAGGATTGATCCACACCCCCCAAAATCCCACATATTTAATCAGAAGGGATGACACTCAGTCTTTCGATGAAGCCTTCTTTCGATCCAGCTATTTGTGCAAGATGGAAACCAAGGAGTTTGGGCACAGCTTCCACACTTTCGGATGCAGTAGGATATAGCAGCATTTAGAGATAGAAGCACTACTTTTTACGCCAGCAGTGCTTTTCATTTGGTGGCTTTTAGTGCTTTAAGTTAATGAATTGCGATACTGCATTTCTATAAGCATCATCACTTTTTAGATATTTTTTAAAATTCCTATCAAGATGTTCAATATCAAAATACTGCTGATCCACGTTACTCTCCTGCATTAAACGATAGCGAACTTGAAAATCATTTTTAACTTCTCTTACTGCAGATGATATTGTTTTAAACCTCTCTCCGCGATGTGCATACTTCTCCCCCAGAAGCTCCAACATCACCTCCTTTACTTCTTCTTTATAATCCAATCTATCGGATTTTTTAGATTCGCGCTCAACAGTCTCTGCCTTGATTTGATTTTGTTCAAAATAGTGAACCAGAGCATGCATCTTACCAATATTTATATACATATATCTCAGCAGCACAAAGTAGTCTTCTGCGCAGATAAACCAAATCTGCTTTTTCTTCTTTTGTTTTTTATCACTATCTTTCTTCTCAGGCTCTTTTTCTTCTTTTGTTTTTTCGTCCTCAACTCCATTCAGGGAATCACCGAGGGGGAAGTAAGCTCGATAAAAACACTTTCTGTAGTAACGTATAAGCTCCAGCATCTCTCTGCACATACGCACTGCGTAGGACTTCGTTAAACAAAAATCTCTGAATACTCCGGATTCAAGCAAAAATTGAGATGTACGGATTCGCTCTATAAGGGCCATGCGGTCATCTTCAGAAAAAAAGACATCCAATTCTCTCTCTGTGAAGACTTGCAGCTCCATTAACTCGATACAAAGACTATTTACTTGATGTTTAATTTTAATTAATTTGTCATAGGGATCCGATGCATAGGGATCCGCATTTTTTATGTTATCACCGTGAGAACTGACATCTGTATGGTTTACCTCTTCAATCTCGGCGCAGTATTCGACAACAGGGTCCAATGTAGCCTTCCCGATAACATCCGGCCGAGGTGATACAAGGCTTTCTATTGGAGGTTTGAAATTCATTTTTTACAGTTTTATAAAGTTGATATTTCAATCAATTCATCAAAATAGCAAATCCTGGCCACAATGCAAATTCATACATCTATGCTGTCTTTAATGGTACCAGTTCAGCACCTTGCTTTAGGTGATCAAGATAATCTGCCCATTCACCCATCATCCGACGACGTTGATCCATGAATTCGGCGCGATCGTAAGCAGCTCCCAAAGGGCCAGATTTTCCATGCGCAAGTTGGGCCTCAATCACATCGGCATGGATGCCTGGTAAGCGCTCGATCATCATCGTACGAGCCATCGCTCGAAAGCCATGGGCGGTCATCTCTTCTCCACTGTATCCAAGGCGGCGCAACGCTGCGTTGATGGTCATATCTGACATAGGTCGCCCTTCACCCCTTGTCGAGGGGAACACAAACGTCCGGTACCCAGTGAGCGGCTGAATTTCTCGAAGAATCTCCACCGCCTGCGGAGCTAACGGAACAAAGTGAGGCCTTCCATTGAGCTTTTGCACTACCGTGCGCTTCATCGATGCCGATGGAATGGTAAGCATCCCAGCCTCAAGATTGATCCAGCTCCACTCCATTTTGCGGATATTGGCTGGCCGCTGAAACAGTAACGCAGACAGTTGCAGTGCCGCTTTGGTGATCGGCTGACCGCTGTAGCTATCAAAAGCACGCAAGAGTTCGCCCACCTTCAAAGGCTCCAACACAGCAGGCATATGCTTGACGACAACTGGCTCCAGAGCCCCTTGTAGGTCAGGCATAGGGTTTCGCTCACAACGTCCCGTCTGAATGCCGTAGCGAAACACCTGTCCAGAATTCTGGCTCAGCGTATGGGCAGCATCTCGATTTCCCCGACGTTCTACCTTGCGAAGAGCATTCAACATCAGTGGGGCAGTGATGTCGATGAGTTGCATGCTACCCACATAGGGGAATATGTCTTTCTCTAGCCCACGTAGCCACTTGATGGCGTACTTTTCGCTCCACCCACCTTTTTTTACTCCATGGTACTCACGCGCCACTGCCTCAAAGGTGCTTTCGCCCGCCACAGCCCTCGCGGCTTTCTCCGCCTGCTTAGCAATGCTCGGATCAATGCTTTCCGCTAGCTTGATTCTTGCATCGTCTCGCCGACGTCTAGCTTGTGCGAGTGTGACCGCTGGATAGACACCAAGCGCCAATGTCTTTTGCTTACCGCCAAACCGGTAAGCCATGCGCCAATACTTGCCAGCGGCCATGATGTGCAAATACAAGCCCCCGCCATCGCTGTGCTTATCCCCTGCAGGCTTGCCGGAGTGCTTGGCCTGTTTCACGAAGGTGTCTGTGAGCGGCATTGTTGGTATGTGTCGTTGTTGGTATGAGAGATACCAGCAAAAATACCAACTTTGTCGCTAGATGTCCATAGACAAGGCAAGAGTACATTGGACAAAAAAAACCCGCAATGCTTGTAAACATGCGGGCTTGAGAGATTTCCTTGGACTACCTTGGATAGCAAACTGGTGCGGCTGGCGGGGATCGAACCCACGACCCTTGGCTTCGGAGGCCAATACTCTATCCACTGAGCTACAGCCGCACAAGCTGCAGACGCCAGGCGCTGCAGATCAACCCGCAGATTATGGCATGGCTTGGATGCCCTGGCCGTTCAGTTGTCGCCCGGGCATCGCGCCAGGGGCAGCCCATCAAAAACCTTTAGCGGCCTGCAGCCAGCTTGCCGGGGCCAAAGCCCAGGCCGGCCAGATAGGCCTCGACCGCTTTTTCACCCATGCTGCGCAGCGGGAAGTTGCCCTCATTGAGCACCCAGCCATGGATCAGCCCGACAAACAGGGAGTGCAAGCCCAGCGCCGCCTCCTGGGGCGTCATCTGCATCTGCACCTGGTCCCGGCTGGCAGCCTCTTCCAGATCCGCGGCAAATTTGCGCTGCGAACAGGCAAAACTCTCGACATGGCCTTCGCGCACACTCTCGAGCTCACCGACGTATTCGAGCTTGAACAGCGCCGTGTCAAACACCTTGCGGCGGCGTTCATCCCCATCCATACTGTCAAACACCGCATAGATGGACCGGCGAATGCGGTCCAGCGGCGCGAGGTCACCGTATTTGTCGTCACAAATTTCCTCGAAGGGCATGCAAATGCGATCGAGCATCGATGAAAACACATCGACCTTGTCTTTGAAATGCCAGTACACCGCCCCGCGGGTCGCACCTGCCCGCTGGGCGATTTCGTTGAGCGAGGCGCGCGCAACGCCCTTCTCAAAGAACACCTGTTCTGCCGCATCCAGCAGCTTGATGCGGGTCTCATCTGCCTCTGCTTTAGTACGTCGGGCCATCGCTTGTATTCCGTTCTTGCAATCACATGACCCCTGTTTGTCAACCCAAAGGCCGTGCTTTATTTATCAAATTTCGACAATTATACATTTGCGCATGTATGTATAATCGCGCAGCAATTTCATGGGAATTGAGGATCATCCGCGCCCGGATGTGAGACAAGCCCTAGAGGGACCTCCGGGTTCTCCATCTTTACCATTTCTCATCTACCGAAGGGACTTTCATGCAGCAGATGTATGAAGCAAACCAATCTACCGGGAACCGCCCAGCCGCTACCAGCCCACGCCGTACAACCGGTGTGCTGGCTCTGACGCTGGTGGCTGCCCTGGTCTTGACCGCCTGCGGCAACAAGAAAGACGAACACGCAGCCCAGCAAGGAGGCGCACCCAAGCCGCCTGAGGTCAGCGTTCTGACGGTGAAGCTCGAGAGCATCCCCGTGGTCTCCGACCTGCCCGGTCGCCTGGAGCCCGTGCGGGTGGCCCAAGTGGGTGCACGCGTAGCCGGCATCTTGCAAAAGCGCCTGTTCACCGAAGGCTCGGACGTCAAGGCCGGCCAGGTGCTGTTCCAGATCGATAATGCGCCCTACCGGGCCAACTTGGAAAGCGCACAGGCGACTCTGGCCCAGGCCCAGGCAACGTTGGCCCAGGCCGCATCCACCGCCCGCCGCTACAAGCCCCTGGTCGAAGCCAACGCCATCAGCAAGCAGGACTACGACGTTGCCGTCGCCAACGAAAAGGCCGCACTGGCCCAGGTCGCGGCCGGCAAAGCCGCTGTCACCAACGCCAACATCAACCTGGGCTATGCCTCGGTGACGGCACCCATCTCCGGCCGCATTGGCCGCTCCCTGGTGACCGAAGGCGCGCTGGTGGGCCAAAGCGGTGTGACCGAGCTGGCCGTGATCCAGCAGATCAACCCGCTGTATGTGAACGTGACGCAGTCCTCGTCCGACATCCTGCGCATGCGGGAGGCGCTCAAGTCCGGCAAGCTGGCCAAGGCAGGCGACAACGCCGCCAAGGTCATCGTCTACACCGACGACGGCAAGCCCTATGCCCACCCCGGCAAGCTGCTGTTCACCGATCTGACGGTGGACCCAGCCACCGGCCAGGTGAGCGTGCGCGCCGAGCTGCCCAACCCCGAGAACCTGCTGCTGCCGGGCATGTATGTGCGTGTGCACATCCAGGAAGCCCAAGTGGACAACGCCGTGCTGGTGCCCCAGCAGGCCGTGACCCGCAATGAAAAGGGCAACACCGTGATGATCGTCGCCGCCGACGGCTCGGTCAGCCCACGGCCCGTGCAGATCAGCCAGTCCAAGGGTACGAACTGGGTGGTGAGCGAAGGCCTCAAGGCGGGCGACCAAGTCATGGTCGATGGCTTCATCAAGCTGGGCATGGGCGCGACACACGTCACGCCAGTGCCATGGAAGAACCCGAGCGACAAGGCGGCAGCGCCAGCGGCTCCCGCAGCCGGGGCAGCGCCCCAGGCTGAGGCACCCGCTGCGGACAAGCCCGCCGCCTCGCCAGAAGCTGCAGGCAACACCGCCGCCAGCAAATAAACAGGACACAGCGGAATGTCAAAGTTCTTTATTCACAGACCGATTTTTGCCTGGGTGATCGCGATCTTCGTGGTCCTCGCAGGTATCGTGTCCATTACCCGACTGCCGGTGGCGCAGTTCCCGAGCGTGGCGCCGCCCACCATCACGGTGACGGCGACCTACCCTGGCGCAACCGCGCAGACCCTGACCGACTCGGTGCTGCAGCTGATCGAGCGGGAAATCAACGGCGCCGAAGGCCTGATGTACATGTCGTCGTCCGCCTCTGCCACCGGCAGCGGCGAGTTGACCGTGACCTTCGAGCCCGGCACCAACCCCGACCTGGCCCAGGTGGATGTGCAAAACCGGCTGGCCCGCGCCACGCCGCGCCTGCCCAGCATCGTGCAATCGCTGGGGGTGCGCGTCGACAAGTCGATGAGCAACTTCCTGATGATTCTGACTTTCCAGTCGGACACTGGCGAAACCTCGCGTGACGAAATCTCCGATTACGTCAACCGCAATGTGGTGCCGGAAATCCAGCGTCTGAACGGCGTGGGCAAGGCCCAGCTGTTTGCGGCCGGCCGCGCGATGCGCGTCTGGGTCGATCCTGCCAAGCTGCAGGGCTACAGCATGTCGATCGCACAGATCAATGCCGCCATTGCCGCGCAGAACCAGCAGATCTCCGGCGGCGCGCTGGGCGATACGCCGAGCCTGCCGGGCACCATGATGAACGCCACGATCGTCGTGCCGGGCCAGCTGTCCACGCCCGAAGAGTTTGGCGAGGTGGTGCTACGCTCCAACTCGGACGGCTCGACCGTGCGCCTCAAGGACGTGGCCCGCGTGGAGCTGGGCTCCGAGAGCTATGCCACCAACTCGCGCCTGGACGGCAAGCCCGCCGTGGCGCTGGCCGTGCAGCTGACCTCGACCGCAAACGCGATGGCCACCGCCAAAGAGGTCTACAGCAAGATGGACGAGCTCGAACCCTTCCTGCCAGCCGGTGTGAAGTGGGCCGCGCCGTATGACACCTCGAAGTTCGTCAAGATCTCGATTGAAAAAGTGCTGCACACCCTGCTCGAAGCCATCGTGCTGGTGTTCATCGTGATGCTGATCTTCCTGCAGAACATCCGCTACACCCTGATCCCGACCATCGTCGTGCCCATTGCGCTGCTCGGGGCCTTTGCGGTGATGTACAGCGTGGGGCTGACCATCAATATTCTGTCGATGTTCGCGATGGTGCTGGTGATCGGTATCGTCGTGGACGATGCGATCGTGGTGGTCGAGAACGTCGAGCGGATCATGTCCGAAGAGGGCTTATCGCCCAAGGAGGCAACGATCAAGGCCATGGGCCAGATCCAGGGCGCTGTGGTCGGTATTACCGTGATTCTGGTGACCGTGTTCATCCCGCTGGCGATGTTCTCGGGCGCGACCGGCAATATCTACCGCCAGTTCTCGCTGGTGATGGCGATCTCGATCTTCTTCTCGGGCTTCTTCGCGCTGACCCTGACGCCTGCGCTGTGCGCCACCATGCTCAAGCCCATTCCCAAGGGCCATGCGCATGACAAGAAGACCGGCCTGCTGGGCCCCTTCTACAACTGGTTCAACCGCATGTTCGGCAAGGCCACCAAGGGCTACCAAAAGACCCTGGTCGGCGTCGTCAAGCGCACGTTCATGGCCTTCCTGGTCTATGCAGCGGTGATCGTTGGTGTGGTGTTTGGCTTCAAGGCACTGCCCACTGCGTTCCTGCCGGTGGAAGACCAGGGCTATGTGATCTCCCTGGTGCAGCTGCCCCCGGGTGCCACCCAGGAGCGCACCAGCGAGACCATGAAGCAGCTCGAAGACTTTGCCCTGGCGCAACCCGAGACGGCCAACATCGTGAGCATTCTGGGCTTCAGCTTTGCCGGTCAAGCGCAGAACATGGGTCTGGCCTTCACGGTGTTCAAGGACTGGTCCGAGCGCACCGCGCCGGGCTCGGATGCCTCGTCGTTCGCCGGCCGTGCCATGGGCGCGATGATGAGCCTGCGCGATGGCTTCATCTACACCCTGGTGCCACCATCGATCTCCGAGCTGGGCAACAGCGATGGCTTTACCTTCCGTCTGCAGGACCGGGGCAACCATGGTCACGCCGAGCTGCTCAAGGCCCGCAATGACCTGATCGCCAAGGCGAGCAAGAGCCCCATCCTGACCGGTATGCGCTTTGACGGTGTGGACGACGCGCCGCAGTGGCAGGTCGATATCAACCGCAATGCGGTATCGGCACAAAAGGTCAGCATGGGCGATATCGCCACCACCTTGTCGACGGCACTGGGCTCGAGCAACTCGACCGACTTCCCGAACAAGGGCTATATGCAGCGCGTGACCATCCAGGCCGACGCCGCCACCCGCATGCAGCCCGAGGATGTGCTGAAGCTGACCGTGCCCAATGCGGATGGCAAGCTGGTCGAGCTCTCGACCCTGGTGACCGCCAAGTGGATCACCGGCCCGATGCAGATGTCGCGCTACAACGGCTATCCGTCGATGAGCATCACCGGCCAGGCCAAGCCCGGCTACACCACCGGTGACGCGATGGCAGAGATGGAAAAGCTATCGGCCGAGCTGCCCCAAGGCTTTGGCTACGAGTGGACCGGCCAGTCGCTGGACGAAAAGAAAGCCGGCTCGTCGGCGATGATCCTGTACGCGTTCTCGATCCTGGCGGTGTTCCTCTGCCTGGCAGCGCTGTATGAGAGCTGGAGCATTCCGCTGGCCGTGCTGCTGGTGGTGCCACTGGGCGTGCTGGGCGCCGTTGCCGGTATGCACCTGCGTGGCATGCCCAACGACATCTACTTCCAGGTGGCGCTGATCACCGTGATCGGCTTGTCTGCGAAGAACGCCATCTTGATTGTGGAGTTCGCCAAGGACCTGCACGACCAGGGCATGAGCGCGCTCGATGCAGCGCTCGAAGCCGGTCACCTGCGTTTCCGCCCGATCCTGATGACCTCGCTCGCCTTCATCCTGGGTGTGGTGCCGCTGTACATCGCCTCGGGCGCCAGCGCCGTGAGCCAGCACGAGATCGGCACCGGCGTGTTCTGGGGCATGATCATCGGCACCTTCCTGGCCGTGTTCCTGGTGCCGGTGTTCTTTGTCGAGGTCTTCCGTCTGTTTGGCCGCAAGGGCGAGCAGGACAAGGGACCGCAAGGCAGCCCGCCCGCGCCGCATTCGCCCGATAGCGGACACGACGCCGTTCTGTCTGCCAATGTGGGGAAAGGAACCCACCATGAATAAGAAACTGATACCAACCGTTCTGGCTGCGGCCCTGCTGGCCTCGGGCTGCTCGCTGATTCCGTCACTGGACAAGCCTGCCACCCCGGTGGCGGCGCAGTACCCGGTGGCCACGGAACAGACGCAGCAGGCCGCGGCCGACATTCCCTGGCAGAACTTCTTCACCGATACGCGCCTGCAGCAGCTGATCCAGACCGCGCTGGACAACAACCGTGACTTGCGCGTGGCGGTGCTCAACATCGCCCAGGCCCGTGCGCTCTACCAGATCCAGGACGCCCAGCGCTTTCCGGAAGTGGGCGTCTCGGGTGCAGCCTCGCGCCAGCGCAGCCAGATCACGGGCGGCTATGCGAATGCCTTCAGCGTAGGGGTCGGCATCCAGAGCTGGGAGATTGACTTCTTTGGCCGCATCAGCAGCCTCAAGGAGCAGGCTCTGGCCCAGTACCTGGCCACCGAAGAAGGCCGCAAGTCGGCCCAGATCAGCCTGGTGGCCTCGGTCGCCAATGCCTGGCTGACCCTGCAGGCCGACGAGGAGCTGATCGACATTTCGCGCCGCACGCTGGAGACGCGGGAAGAGTCGATCAAGCTGTCCAAGCTGCGCCTCGACGCCGGCGTGGCCTCGGAGCTGGACTACCGCCAGGCCCAGTCGCTGACGGAAAACGCCAAGGCCACCCTGGCCCAGCAACTGCGCCAGCGCGCGCTGGATGTCAACGCCCTGACCTTGCTGCTGGGCCAGACGCCACCGGCCGAGCTGCTGACCAGCCTGCAGGGCAAGCGCCTGACCGATCTGCCGGTGATGGCCGATGTGCCAGCGGGCCTGCCCTCGGACCTGATGCTGCGCCGCCCCGACCTGCGCCAGGCCGAGCAGACCATGATCGCCGCCAATGCCAACATTGGCGCGGCGCGCGCGCTGTTCTACCCGGCGATCTCGCTGACGGCCAGCGCCGGCTTTGCCAGCTCCGAGCTGTCCGACCTGTTCGACTCCAAATCCAAGGGCTTCACGATCGCGCCTTCGCTGTACCTACCGATCTTCAATGCCGGCCGCAACCAGGCCAACCTGGAAGTGGCGCAGGTGCAGACGCAGATTGCTGCAGCGCAGTATGAGAAGGCCATCCAGACGGCGTTCCGCGAAGTGTCGGATGCCCTGGTCAGCCGCCAGACGCTGTCCGACCAGCTGCAGTCGCAGCAAGCCCAGGTCGAGGCCGAGTCGGCACGTCTGAAGCTGTCGGACCTGCGCTACAAGAACGGCGTGGCCAGCTACCTGGACCTGCTCGATGCGCAGCGCTCGCTGTTCACCTTGCAGCAAGCGGTGGTGCAAGTGCGCCTGACCCAGCTGCAAAACCAGGTCGGCCTGTACAAGGCGCTGGGCGGCGGCTGGACCGATCCGGCACCGGCCGACACTGTCGCACAGGCGGCGCCCACTGCTGGCAAACCATAGGTTAACGCCCGCAGTTGCGGCCCCACAATGGCTTGCCAGCCCCCTGGCAAGCCATTTTTTTATGCGCCGGCGCCGCAAGTGTGGCGGTTTGCCTGCAGGTATTAGCCCGGAGGCCATGCCAAAAAACCCGTCGATATAATGATTTTGGCCTCTGCACGATGAACAACAAGCCCCCAAAGAATTTGAGGAAGCCATGAGCGACATCCAGCAAGAAGAAGCACACACGGGCCCGGTCAGAACACCCAAGCAGTTTTTGTGGACGGTGATCTTTGCTTTTGTGATTCCGGTTTTTGCCATCATCGGTCTGGTGACCTATGTGACCTCTGCCAACAAATCCGGCCCCGGCGCCGCCGATAACGCGGGCTCCATCGAAAGCCGGCTGCAGAAAGTGGGCTCGGTCGAAATACGCGACGCCAACCGCCCCCTCAAATCCGGCCAGGAGGTCTACCAGGCCCAGTGCGCCACCTGCCATGCCACCGGCACCGCCGGCGCCCCCAAGTTTGAAGATGCCGCTGCCTGGGCGCCGCGCATCAAGACCGGCCTCGAAGCGCTGCTGCACTCGGCCCTGGCCGGCAAGGGCGCCATGGCCCCGCAAGGCGGGGGTGACTTTGAAGACACCGAAATCGCGCGCGGCGTGGTCTACATGGCCAATGCCGCAGGCGCCAAATTTGACGAACCCCAGCGCCCTGCCGCTGCCAGCGCCGATGCGGGCAGTGCCGCCCCCGCCGCTGCTTCTGCTGCGGCTGCACCGGCCGCCACCAGTGCCCCTGCTGCGGCAAGCGCCGAGCCTGCAGCGGCCGTTGCCGCAGCACCTGCAGCCGCCGCTCCCACGGCCAGTGCCGCCGTCAATGGCAAGGCGCTGTATGACAAGGCCTGCTTTGTCTGCCATGCCGCTGGTGTGGCAGGCGCGCCCAAGTTCGGTGACAAGGCCGCCTGGGCACCCTATATCGCCCAGGGCATCGACAGCATGGTGAAGATCGCCATCAGCGGCAAGGGCGCCATGCCCCCACGCGGCGGCTCCAGCGCATCGGATGAAGAGATCCATGCGGCGGTGCAGTACATGGTGGAGCAAGCGCAATAAGCAGGCTGTCCACTGCGCCCGCTAAAAGATCAAGCCCGGCCCGCCGCCTTCAGCGCGGCGGGAGAGCGCACAAAGCCATAGCGCTTTTCCAGCAGCACGCTGGCCACTTCGGTGGGCTCGGGCAGCAGGCCCTGCTCCAGGGCCTGCGACACATCCAGCACATCCTGCGTATGCACAATGCCCAGGCCCTGGTCCGTGTGCAGGTAGACGGCGCCTTGCTCATCGGCCAGCACCGCCTGCACCTGCGCAGGCGCCAGCACCGCACCGGTATGGGCATGCAGCAGCAGGGCCTCATCGCGCCACTGCGCGCGCCAGACCCAAGGGGTGGCCTCCAGCTCCACAAACACCTGCTGCGGGCCATTCTGGAAATACCAGCAGCCCTGGGCATCCGCGAGGTAATTGCGGGCAATGAACTGCGCGAGCTTGTCATGCTCCACCCGCGAGCCCTTGGCGCCTGGCAGGCCACTGGCAAAAGCGCCGGCGGCCTGGGCGTGCGCATCGCGCAACCACCAGTTGCCGCGCGCATCCAGCGCCAGCCAGCCCCAGCAGGCGGGCACGTTGGGCCATTTGGCCATGGCTTGTTTCACGATATCGTCCATCTGGCGATCCTACTGCATGCGCCAACGCAGGCATGCCGGTCATGCACCCCTCAGACCGTCAATAATCGCTGACAATGGGCCGCTGCCAGATCGGTAACAATGGCGGCTCTGAACATGGCGAGGAGCCCTCATGAAC
Source organism: Comamonas sp. MYb69 (assembly GCF_037479315.1). Taxonomy (NCBI): domain Bacteria; kingdom Pseudomonadati; phylum Pseudomonadota; class Betaproteobacteria; order Burkholderiales; family Comamonadaceae; genus Comamonas; species Comamonas sp. MYb69. Next base: position 32,101 of record NZ_JBBGZG010000023.1, on the reverse strand, counting down.
GCATGGAAACGATTTCTGGTGGTAGCAGCCGCAGCGCTGGCACTGACGGGCTGCGGCTATAACGATTTTCAACGGCTGGACGAAGAATCCACCGCCGCCTGGAGCGAGGTGCTGAGCCAGTACCAGCGCCGTGCGGACCTGGTGCCCAACATCGTGGCCTCGGTCAAGGGCGAGGCCAACTTCGAGCAGGACACGCTCACCAAGGTGATCGAGGCGCGGGCCAAGGCCACCTCGATCCAGGCCACGCCCGAGCTGGTGAACAACCCCGAAGCTTTCAACAAGTTCCAGCAGGCCCAGGGCGAGCTGTCGAGCGCGCTGTCGCGCCTGATGGTGGTCTCGGAGCGCTACCCCGAGCTCAAGGCCAACCAGGCTTTCCGCGATCTGCGTGTGACGCTGGAAGGTACAGAAAACCGCATTGCCGTGGCGCGGGACCGCTACATCGGCACCGTCAAGGCCTACAACATCAAGGCCCGCGTGTTCCCCACCAACCTGACGGCCAAGGTCTTTGGCTACCAGCCCAAGGCCAATTTCACGGTGCAGAACGAGGCCCAGATTTCCCAGCCGCCTAGCGTCGACTTCTCGTCCGAGCGGAAGTAAGCGCATGGCCCGGATGCCCGCTTGGCGCCCGCCGCTGGCCTGGGTGCTGGCCCTGGCAGTGGCCGTGCTGCTGCCCTGGCTCAGCGCGCCAGCGCGCGCTGCCGTGCAGCCGGTGCCGGCGCTCAGCGCCCATGTGATCGACCAGACCGCCACCTTGAGCGCGCAGGACCAGGCCCAGCTCGAAGCGCAGCTGACGGCGCTGGAGCGCGACACCGGCGCGCAGGTCGTGGTGCTGATGGTCGCCAGCACCAGCCCCGAAGACATTGCCGCCTATGCCCAGCGCGTGGCCAGCACCTGGAAGATTGGCCGCAAGGACGTGGGCGATGGCCTGCTGGTTCTGGTGGCCAAGGACGACCGGCGCATGCGCATCGAGGTCGCCAAGACCTTGGAAGGCGCGATCCCCGATCTGCGCGCTGCGCGCATCATTGACCAGACGATGGCGCCGGCTTTCCGCGCCGGCAACTTTGCCGCCGGCATTGGCGACAGCCTGGCCCAGATCAGCGCGCTCATCAAGGGCGAGGCGCTGCCGCCGCCCCGCAGCACGCCCCCTGCCCACAACCAGGCGTCGTCGGCCTTGCCCGATGACCCGGCGCAGCTGCTGCTGTTCTTCTTTATCTTTGTGATGGTGGGCGGCAGCGTGTTGCGCAGCATGCTGGGCCGCGCGCTGGGCTCGCTGGCCACCGGCGGCGCAGCAGGCCTGGTAGCGGCCTGGCTCACGTCCAGCGTGCTGCTGGGCATTGGCGCGGGCGTTGCTGCGCTCTTTGTGGTCTTGCTGGCCGGCACCATGCGCGGGGGCAGCTCAATCGGCGGGGGTGGCGGTGGCTTTGGCGGCGGGGGCGGCTTTGGCGGGGGTGGATTTGGCGGCGGCGGCGGTGGTGGCGGCGGATTCAGCTCCGGCGGCGGCGGCAATTTTGGGGGCGGTGGCGCCTCGGGGAGTTGGTGATGGGCCATTGGTTGCAACGCTGGGGCAGGCAACTGCGCCACCGCTTTCTGGAGCGCGATGCCTCCCATGCCTTGCCCGATGACGCCCGGCAGCGCCTGGCGCAGGCCATCGCGGCCTCGGAGGCCAGGCACAGCGGCCAGATCCGCATCTATGTGGAAAGCGCCCTTCCCTGGAGCTATATCCGCCGCGATGCGCCTGCGCGCGAGCGCGCGGTGATGCAGTTTGGCAAGCAGCGCGTCTGGGACACCGAGCACAACAATGGCGTGCTCATCTACCTGCTGCTGACCGACCATGCGATCGAGATCGTCGCCGACCGGGCGGTATCGCGCTGCGTCAGCGGCCCGCAGTGGCAGGCGATGGTCGACAGCCTGGCCAGCGAACTGCGCAGCGGCCAGTACGAAAAGGCCTTGCTGGCGGCCATCGGCCAAGTATCGCGCCATCTGGAGCAGCAGTTCCCACGCGGTGCCGCGCCCTCGGCGGCAGGCAATGAAATCGATGACCAGCCGCTGATCGGCTGAGCACGGAGCAGGGGCGGCGAATTTCGGCCTCCCAGCCCAACCAGGCAGCCGATATAAATGATAATGCGCAATCAATATCATTTGATACGCCTTTCGCCCGCCCATCTCGCCTGCCTGCTCCATGTCCTCCGACACCCCCATCCTCCCCCGCATCCCTGCTGCCTTGCCGGGCGCCAGCCGCCTGCAATCCATTGACGCCCTGCGCGGCCTGGTGATCCTCTTCATGCTGATCGACCATGTGCGCGAGACCTTCTACCTGCACCACCAGGTGCCCGATCCGATGGATGTCTCGGCCACCGCACCGGAGCTGTTTTTCAGCCGCTTGCTCGCCCACCTGTGCGCGCCGGTGTTTGTGCTGCTCACGGGCCTGTCGGCCTTTTTGTACGGCAGCAAGTACGAAGACGGGCGCGCGGCGGCCTCGGGGTTTCTGTTCAAGCGCGGGCTGTTTCTGGTGCTGCTGGAGGTGACCGTGGTCAACTTTGCCTGGACCTTCCAGTTCCCGCCCACCAAGATCTTCCTGCAGGTGATCTGGGCCATTGGCCTGTCGATGCTGATGCTGTCGGCCCTCGTGTGGCTTCCGCGCCGCCTGATCATTCCGCTGGGCCTGCTGCTGGTTGCCGGCCACAACCTGCTCGACCACCTGCACTTTGCGCCCGACCATGCGCTGCACACGCTTTGGGCCGTGCTGCATGACCGGGGCTGGATTGATGTAAGCGAGACCCTGCGCCTGCGCACCTCCTACCCGCTGCTGCCCTGGATCGGCGTGATCGCACTGGGCTACGCGATGGGCCCCTGGTTTGCCAAGGGTGCCGATGCACTGCAGCGCCAGCGCCGCCTGCTGACCTGGGGCCTGGGCCTGTTGGTGGGCTTTGTGCTGCTGCGTGCCGCCAACGTCTATGGCGACAAGCCCTGGGTCGCAGCCGATTCGTTCCTCGTGAGCGCCATGGGCTTTTTGAACATCACCAAGTACCCGCCGTCCCTCTTGTTTCTGGCGCTGACCCTGGGCATCGGCCTGCTGCTGCTGCGCGCCTTTGAGCGCCGGCCACAGATGCGCTGGCTGGCACCGCTGACCGTGTTTGGCGCCGCGCCGATGTTCTTTTATGTGCTGCACCTCTATGTGCTCAAGTTCCTCTACCTGGGCGCGCTGGCGATCTGGGGCAACAACCAGGGTGAGGTGTTTGGCTTTGATGCGATCTGGATGGTGTGGATCACCACGGTGGCCATGGGCTTTGCGCTGTACCCGGCGGTGAAGGCCTTTGCCGCCTTCAAGGCCCGCAGGCGCGATATCACCTGGCTCAAGTACCTCTAAGCCGCTTTTTACGCTGCCTCAGGCTGCAGGCCCTGCACCGCTGAGGCAGTCCTTGCACTGGCCGTACAAGGTGATCTCATGGCCCTCGACCAGAAAGCCCGGCGGCGCCATGCCCTTGAGGTCGCCCGGGCAGGCCTGGATATCAAACACCCGGCGGCAGCTGTTGCACTGGAAGTGGTGGTGGTGGTCGTGCGTCGCCGGCTCATACAGCGGCAGGCCACCGGGCAAGGTTACCACGCGCAGCAGGCCCTCTTCCGTCATCAACTTGAGGTTGCGGTAGACGGTCGCAATGCCCAGCGCCGGCAGCGCAGCACCCGCAATCTCCAGCACCTCTTGGGGTGAGAGTGGACGGCCTTGCGATGCAAAGGCATCGGCGATGGCGGCGCGCTGGCGGGTAGGACGTTGCATGGTCTGACAGGGACGTTCCAAAGAACGGATGGGCAATCGGGGGAGCGCCCATCATAGCCGCTTGGGCTGCGGCCTGCAGCCAGGCAGCGCTGGCCGCCATTGCCCTCCTTTGCCGCGCTACTACCTCAGAAAATCTGCAAGGGCATCTCCGCCAGCAGCCGCACCTGGTTCACATTCAGCTCGCCCTGGGTTTGGTTGGCCCGGTGCACGCCGTAGCGCAGCTGCAGCGCCAGCCCCTTGGCCTGGCCTTGCTGCACGGTGTAGCGCAGCAGCATGTCGCGCTCCCAGTGTCGGCCGCCACGGCCGCTGGCGCCCAGGTAGTTGGCATACACGCTGCCGGCACGGCTGTAGTCAATGCCCGAGCCGCGTGTATAGGCGACGCCCGCGCGCAGGCCCGGCGTCAGCCACTGGCCCAGATCGGCCTCGTACTTGAGCTGCCAGGACGCCTCATGCGGCGCATTGAAGTCCGACAGCTGCATCGCGTTGTCCAGCCAGATGGAGCCCCGGTTGACATAGTCGAATGGCGTATCGCCATCGACCTTCTGGTAACCCAGGCCCAGCTGGTGCATGCCGGCCGCATAGGTCGCCATCAGGCTCCAGGTCAGGTTGTCCACCCGGCCGGCCTTGGCCGCGCCGGTGTCCTTGTTGCGGTACAGGTTCAGGCTCAGCGAGAGGCTTTGCTTCTCGGCCAGCGCCTTTTTGTAGACGCCGCCCAGGTACCAGGTGTTCCAGACATCCTCGTATTGGCCGACGTAGCTTGACAGGCTCAGCCCGCTCCAGGGCGTGGCCCAGCTGCCACCGGCAAAGCTGAAGGCATCGCCTTGCACGCCTGAGTAATTGGCCAGCAGGGGCTGGCCGTTCTTGCGCGCATTGCGGTCGGCCCAGCGGGTAAAGCGGCCGGCCTGCAGCGTCAGTTGCGCAATATCGTTGCTGCTGATCTGCCAGCCCCGGTTGGTCTCGGGCAGCAGGCGGGTGTCGGAGGAGTGAAAGATCGGGTTCTTGCTGCGCATCTCGCCCACTTTCAGCTCGGTCGACGACCAGCGCAGCTTGAGCGCCGCCCCTGCGCGGCCAAAGCTGTCCTGCAGGTCCGTGCCGTCCTTGGCGATATAGCGCGGGTTGCTGCGCACCTTGTCGGCCTCCGAGCCCAGGTTGATGCCGCCATAGGCATGCGCATCGAGCCCCAGGCCGACCACCCCTTGCGTGTAGCCCGAGCTGAAGTTCAGCATCAGCCCATAGCCGGCTTCAGCGGCCTTGTCCGAGCGCGCGCCGCCCGACACCACGCGGGTGCTGTCGCCACGCCGGTAGTCCAGCTGCTCATAGACCATGCGGTTGACCATGCCCAGGCTCGCGCCTTCGATGAAGCCCTTGGCCTCGTCCTGCGCGCCCGCCTGCGCATGGCCTGCCGCCAGGGCCAGCGCCGCCAGGCCGCTGTTGCGCGCCATCCATTTGAAATAAGTCATTGTCTTGTGTTAACCAAATTGCGATAGCGGTTCAGCGCGGCGCCGAGGCGCGGCTGACGATGTCCTTGAAGCGCTGCTGCGCGCGCTCGGGCACCTCGGCAGGTACCTGCAGGCCGGGCAGCGGCGCATCACCCACCTGCACCAGCATCACCATGCCCATTGCGTAATGGGGCAGGCACTGCACGCCATAGAGGCCCGGGGCATCAAAGCTGACCTCGATCTCCTCGTTGATCTTGCCCTTGAAGGGCTTGGCACCGGCGGGCGCCATGCCCGGGATGCTGACCGCGTCGTGCCCGCTGCTGCTGGCCAGGAACTTGATCTTGTCGCCCGGCTTGATCTGCAAAAACTCGGGTTCATAGGTCATCGGACCGGTGGCACTGCGGTTGCGCATCTTGACTTCAAAAGTCTCGGCACCCGCCTGGCTGCACAGCAAGGCGCTCAACACAACAGGTAGCCAGGTTCGGTGGTTCAGGGTGGGCATATCGGCTCACAGTCAGGAAGAAGAAAGCGGACGAAAACGCAGCACGCGGCTGCCGTCCCAGGGGTCGACCAGCGCGCTGGCCTCGACGCGAAAAACTTGCGCCAGCAGCGCGGCATCAAGCACCTGCTCGGGCCGGCCCAGTGCGACGAGCCGGCCTTGCTGCATGACGGCCAGCCGGTCGCAGGCCAGCGCCTGGTTCAGGTCATGCAGGGCCACGACCTTGGTGACGGGCAGGCTGCGGATCAAGGCCATCAGCGACAGCTGCTGGTGGATATCGAGGTGGTTGCAGGGCTCATCGAGCAGCAGCACACCGGGCTGCTGCGCCAGCGCGCGTGCGATGTGCACACGCTGGCGCTCGCCACCCGAGAGGCTGTGCCAGGCGCTGTGGCGGCGGTCCGCCATGCCCACGGCATCCAGGGCCTGCTGCACGGCCTCCCAGTCCTGCGCGGCAAAAGGCTGCAGCGCCGAGAGCCAGGGCGTGCGCCCCAGCGCCACCGCGTCTTCAACGCTGATGGCATCCTGCGTCTCGGCCATCTGCGCCACCAGGGCCAGCTCGCGCGCAATGGCGCGGCGCCCCATCTTGTGCAGCGGCTGGCCCTGCAGCAGCACCTGGCCCTCGTTGGGCCGGATCACACCGGCGAGCAAGCGCAGCAGGCTGGATTTGCCCGAGCCATTGGGGCCAATCAAGCCCAGCATCTCCTGGCGCTGCACCGGCAAGCTGACCTGCTCGACAACCGGCCGGCCTTGCAGGCGCAGGCCCAGCGCGCAGGCCTGCAACACCGGCTGATCCGCAGCGGTTACCGGTTCCGCCGTCATCCGCGCCTCCGCTGGCTTTTGAGCAGAATGCAGGCAAACACCGGCGCGCCGACCAGGGCGGTGATCACGCCAATCGGCAGCACCTGGCCCCGGATCAGGGTGCGCGAGAGCACATCGGCGGCGATCAGAAACACCGCGCCCATCATCGCGCTGGCAGGCACCAGGCGGCCGTGGCTGACGCCGACCAGCATGCGCGCCGCATGCGGAATGACCAGGCCGACAAAGCCGATCGCGCCGACGATGGAAACCATGACGGCCGTCATCAGCGCAGCGGCCAGCAGCAGCACCAGTTGCACGCGGCGCACCGGCACGCCCAGCGCGGCCGCCGATTCGCTGCCAAAGCTGAAGGCATCGAGCGCGCGCGTATGCAGCAGGCACAGCAGCAGGCCGGTGATCGCGATGCAGGCCGTCAGCACGGTATCGGGCCAGCGCACGCCGCTCAGGCTACCCAGCAGCCAGAACATGATGCCCCGGGCCTGCTCGGCACTACCCGACTTGGTGATGATCAGCGAGGTCAGCGCATTGAACAGCTGCGAGCCGGCAATGCCGGCCAGCACAATCTGGCCGCTGTTGCGCAGCCCACCACTGCCGGCGGCGTGGGCCAGCATGGCGACCAGCGCAAACGCGCAGAGCGCGCCAAAAAAGGCGCCCACGGTCATCGATATGGCGCCCGCACCGATGCCGACGACGGTCACCAGCACTGCGCCGGTGGAGGCCCCGGCCGAGATGCCGAGCAAATAGGGCTCGGCCAGCGCATTGCGCAGCAGCGATTGCAAAATGACGCCCGAGACCGCCAGGCCCGCGCCGCAGCTGGCCGCCACCAGCGCCCGGGGCAAGCGGTAGTTCCAGACAATGCCCTGGCTGATGGGATCGATGGCATAGCTGGCACCGGCCAGCTTGTTGGCCAGCACCTGCAGCACCAGGCTGGGCGACAGCGCCGTCTCGCCAACGGCGATGCCCAGCGCCACGCTCAGCAGCAGCGCCAGTGCCGCGCCCAGGCACCAGGCGGCCCCATGCAGCGGCCTGCGCAGCGCCGATGGGCGCGCTGATGCCGTTGCCACCATCATGCAAGGCCTTGCATCAGCGGCTGATCAACGCGCGGCCGCCGGGCCGAGCTTGCGTACCGCATCGCTGATCTGCTCCATGCCATCGACCAGGCGGATCGAGCCTTGCAGCGCATCGGCATCGACAATGACGATGCGGTTGTTCTTGACCGCATCCATGTGCTGGGTGACCGGGTCCTTCTTCAAGAACTCCAGCTTCTTTTGGTAGTCGTCCGCAGGGAAGCGGCGGCGGTCCATGCGGGCGATCACCAGGATCGATGGATTGGCCTTGGCAATGGTTTCCCAACCCACGGTGGGCCACTCTTCGGACGAGTCGACGATATTGCGCAGGCCCAAGGTCTGCAGCATGTAGCCGGCAACCCCGTTCTTGCCCGCCATGTAGGGGTCGATGGCCAGATCGGCGCTGGAGAACCACAGCGCAGCCGTCAGATGGGGCTGCTGCGCGGCCTGGACCTTGGCGACCGCCTTGGCCTGGCGCTCGCGCAGGTCCTTGACCAGGCGCTCACCCTGGGGCTGCACATCAAACAGCTGCGCCAGTTGGGTGATGCTCTTGTAGAGCGCCTGCACATCGTAGGCCGCGGTGCGGGTGCCATCGGCGCCCTTGAGGTTGTTCTTGCCTTCGCAGTCGGAGGGCATCGCATAGGTGGCAATGCCCAGGTCATGGAACTGCTCGCGCGTGCCCACGACGCCGTCCTTGCCGACCATCCACTCGAACTGCGACACCACCAGCGCCGGGCGTTTGCCGATCACCGACTCAAAGCTCGGGTCGTTGTCCGCCAGGCGTGGCACCTTGTCATTGATGGCCTTGAACTGGGGCAGCACGGCGTTGAACCACAGCGAGGTGCCCACCAGCTTGTCGCCCAGACCCAGCGCATACAGCATCTCGGTGCCGGCCTGGCCGATGGTGACGACCGACGCGGGCGCCTGCTTGAGAGAGACCTCGTAGCCGCAGTTGTGCAGCTGCATCGGATAAGGGGCGGCCCAGGCGGACAGCGGCATGAATACACAGGCAGCCAACAGGGCAGGCAGAGCAAAACGGCGAACAGGCATCGGAATCGTCTCTCCAGGTAGAGGCTGGGCATGCGGGCCGTGCGAGCCGATCCGGTGCGGGCTGCTGCCCGGTGGAGCCAGGACAGCCTTGCGCAGACGAGACGCTGCTCACCGCCCGGACACCCCGCCGGTCATGATCAAAACACACGCACATCCGCCATGAATGGGTTTGCCGCACCGGCGTTTGCGTCGTTCGCCTTGCAGCGCGCACAACCGGTGGCATGCCTGTTTCTCTGTGCAAACCGGGGGCTTGCCAGTGGCTTGTGAATGCATGACCTTGGCAGGTCTCCTGACTGGCCGGTCTGCGCAGACCATCGCCTTCCCGAACCGCAGTTCAGTGGCGCATGGATGGCCTGCTCGCGGCCTACAGTTGCGGGGGCAGTTCCGTTTGGGGCGCTGGCTGCCGGCTCGCGCTCCCTGGATTCCCTCATGCCCCGGCACCCTGCCGTGCGCATGTTCTTGCGAAACCAAAGTGGCTGTACTGTAGCCGATTTACAGGGCCTGCATGCTAAGCTGCAGGCCGTTTGATGGCCATGAACCACCCACCCACTACACCCAGCGCATACGGCATCCGCCGCGTTCAGCATCTCGCGCCGGTGGCGGCCTTTTTGCAGGCGGCGCGCCAGGCCATGTTTGGCGATCGGGTCGATACCAGCACGCCGCAGGCCGATCTGCGCGACTTTGCCTCGGTCTATGCATCGCCCGGCGGCTGCATGCTGGCGGCCTGGCAGGGCGACCGCATCATCGGCAGCATTGCCTACCGCCCCTATGACGAGCGCTTTGCCCACCTGGCCGTGCCCAGCGCAGGCACCGCCGAGGTGGTGCGCCTGTATGTGGATCCGGCCTGGCGCCGCCAAGGCCTGGCTGGCGCACTGTTCGCGCAGCTGCGGCAGCGGGCACTGCAGCAGGGTGTGCAGCGGCTCTACCTGCACACGCATCCTTTTTTGCCGGACGCGCAAACCTTCTGGCAGCGCCAGGGCTTTGTCAGCCTGCACCAGGATGCCGACCCGCTGTGGCAAACCATTCATATGCAGCAGGTGCTGCAGACCGGCTCCACTCCGACCCATCCGCTACGGGCGTAAAAAAACCACCGCATGCGGTGGTTTTCCTGTGGCAGTTGCGCAAACAGCGGATCAGCGCTTCTTGCGGTATTTTTGCAGGGCGGCAATCTGGGCGGCCATGACGGACAGCTCGGATTGGGCCTTGGCCAGGTCAAGCTCGCCCTTGGCGTTCTTGAGGGCTTCTTCAGCCTTTTGCTTGGCTTCAACCGCTTTTTGCTCGTCCAGGTCCTTGCCGCGCACAGCGGTGTCGGACAGCACGGTCACGCAGTCGGGTTGCACTTCGAGAATGCCACCAGCCACGAAGATGAACTCTTCGCCGCCGTCGGCCTTCTCAATGCGCACCGAACCCGGCTTGATGCGGGTGATCAACGGCGTGTGGCGGGCGTAGATACCGAGTTCGCCCATTTCACCAGGCAAAGCCACAAAGCGGGCTTCGCCGGAGAAGATGGATTCTTCAGCACTGACCACATCAACGTGGAAGGTGTTCATCTTTGATCCTCAGAGTGAAAAAGAAACTAGTTTGCGAGCCGGGCTGCGTGCGGCAGCCCGTTCTGCAAAGCTTAGATCTTCTTCGCCTTCTCGATGGCTTCGTCGATCGTGCCAACCATGTAGAAGGCTTGCTCGGGCAGGTGGTCGCACTCGCCGTTGACGATCATCTTGAAGCCGCGGATGGTTTCCGACAGCGGCACGTACTTGCCTGGAGCGCCCGTGAACACTTCAGCAACGTGGAAAGGCTGCGACAGGAAACGCTGGATCTTGCGAGCGCGGGCCACGACGAGCTTGTCTTCGGGAGCCAGTTCGTCCATACCCAGAATCGCAATGATGTCGCGCAGTTCGGTGTAGCGCTGCAGGGTACCCTGCACTTGGCGGGCTACCGAGTAGTGCTCTTCACCCACCACTTGGGGGTCCAGCTGGCGGCTGGTCGAAGCCAGTGGGTCCACCGCAGGGTAGATACCCAGCGAAGCGATGTCACGCGACAGCGCCACGGTGGAGTCCAAGTGGGCGAAGGTCGTTGCTGGCGATGGATCGGTGTAATCGTCCGCTGGCACGTACACGGCCTGGATCGAGGTGATCGAACCCACCTTGGTCGAGGTGATACGCTCTTGCAGACGGCCCATTTCTTCGGCCAGCGTAGGCTGGTAGCCCACAGCCGAAGGCATACGGCCCAGCAGTGCGGACACTTCGGTACCGGCCAGCGTGTAGCGGTAGATGTTGTCCACGAAGAACAGCACGTCCTTGCCTTCGTCACGGAACGCTTCAGCCATGGTCAGGCCGGTCAGCGCAACGCGCAGACGGTTTCCTGGTGGCTCGTTCATCTGGCCGTACACCATGGCAACCTTCGAGTCGTTCAGCGACTCCTGGTTCACCACACCGGCGTCCGACATTTCGTGGTAGAAGTCGTTACCTTCACGGGTACGCTCACCCACGCCGGCGAACACGGACAGACCGCTGTGCGCCTTGGCGATGTTGTTGATGAGCTCCATCATGTTCACGGTCTTGCCCACACCGGCACCACCGAACAGACCGACCTTACCGCCCTTGGCGAACGGGCACACCAGGTCAATCACCTTGATGCCGGTTTCCAGCAGTTCCTGTGCAGGGGCCAGCTCGTCATAAGCGGGCGCCTTGCGGTGGATGGAAGCGGTCAACGACTGGTCCACAGGACCGCGTTCGTCGATGGGGTTACCCAGCACGTCCATGATGCGGCCAAGGGTTGCCTTGCCCACGGGCACGGTGATCGCCTTGCCGGTGTTGGTGACCATCAGGCCACGCTTGATACCGTCCGACGAGCCCAGCGCAATGGTACGCACCACGCCGTCGCCCAGCTGCTGCTGCACTTCCAGCGTCAGGGCGGTGCCTTCGAGCTTCAGTGCGTCATACACGTTAGGCACGCTGCCATGGGGGAACTCAACGTCCACCACCGCACCGATACATTGAACAATCTTGCCTTGTACTTGAGCCATTTGTTGCTCCAATATTGATTTCAGTCGAGCTGTATTACACAGCCGCGGCGCCTGCGACGATTTCCGACAACTCGGTCGTAATCGCAGCCTGACGCGTCTTGTTGTAGATCAGCTTCAACTCGTTGATGACGTTGCCGGCGTTGTCGGTAGCGGCCTTCATGGCCACCATGCGTGCAGACTGCTCGGAAGCCATGTTGTCTGCAACGGCCGAATAGATCAGCGACTCCGCATAACGCACGAGCAGCTCGTCGATCACACTTTGCGCATCGGGCTCGTAGATATAGTCCCAGCCGTGGGATGCAGCCGGTGCCGAGCCCTGGATCGCTTCTTGCGACAGGGGCAGCAACTGCTCCACAACCGAGTCCTGCTTCATCGTATTGATGAACTTGGTGTAGCACAAATAGACCGCGCTCAGCTTGCCCTCAGCGTACTGGTCGAGCAAAACCTTGGCCGGGCCGATCAGCGCATCCAGATGCGGCGTATCGCCCAGGGCGGTAGCGTTGGCCACCACCTTGACACCGACGCGCGTCAGAAAGCCCAGACCCTTGCTGCCAATGGCCACGGCCTCCGTGCTGACACCCGCAGATTGCAGTTCCTTGAGCTTGTTCGTCACGGCACGCAGCACATTGGTGTTCATGCCGCCGCACAGGCCCTTGTCAGTCGTCACCACGATCACGCCCACCTTCTTGACGTCATTCGACACCATGAAGGGGTGGACATATTCGGGGTTTGCCTGGCTCAGGTGAGCTGCAATTGCGCGAATCTTCTCGCTGTATGGACGGGCTGCCTGCATCCGCTCCTGCGCCTTGCGCATTTTGGATGCGGCAACCATTTCCATGGCCTTGGTGATCTTCTTGGTGTTTTCCACCGATTTGATCTTGCCGCGTATTTCCTTGCCTGCTGCCATGATGACTCCTCGACCGGATTAAGCGAAGGACTTCTTGAATGCAGTGATGGCTGCAGTCAGTTCAGCTTCGTCCTTGCCTTCCTTGTCGAAAGCCTTCTTCTCGTTCAGACGGTCCACCAAGGCGCCGTAGCTGGTCTTGAGGAACTGGTGCAGACCCGATTCAAAGGACAGAACCTTCTTGACTTCGATGTCGTCCATGAAACCCTTGTTCACGGCAAACAGCGACGAAGCCATCAGAGCGACAGGCAGAGGGCTGTACTGGGCTTGCTTGAGCAGCTCGGTCACGCGGGCACCGCGGTCCAGTTGCTTGCGGGTTGCATCGTCCAGGTCAGAAGCGAACTGTGCGAAAGCAGCCAGTTCACGGTACTGCGCCAGGTCGGTACGGATACCGCCGGACAGGCCCTTGATCAGCTTGGTCTGAGCGGAACCACCCACGCGGGACACCGAGATACCGGCGTTGATAGCGGGACGGATACCGGCGTTGAACAGGCTGGTTTCCAGGAAGATCTGGCCGTCGGTGATCGAGATCACGTTGGTAGGCACGAAGGCCGACACGTCACCCGCTTGGGTTTCGATGATAGGCAGAGCCGTCAGCGAACCCGTCTTGCCCTTGACTTCACCCTTGGTGAAGGCTTCCACGTAGTCCGCGTTCACGCGGGCTGCGCGCTCGAGCAGGCGGCTGTGGAGATAGAACACGTCGCCAGGGAACGCTTCGCGGCCTGGTGGACGGCGCAGCAGCAGCGACACTTGGCGGTAAGCCACCGCTTGCTTGGACAGGTCGTCATACACGATCAGGGCGTCTTGGCCACGGTCGCGGAAGTACTCACCCATCGTGCAACCCGAGTAGGCCGACACGTACTGCATAGCAGCGGATTCAGAAGCGGTAGCGGCCACGACGATGGTGTATTCCATCGCGCCGGCTTGCTCCAGCGCACGCACCACGTTCTTGACCGACGAAGCCTTCTGACCAATAGCCACGTACACGCAGGTAACGCCTTGGCCCTTTTGGTTGATGATGGCGTCGATCGCGACAGCGGTCTTGCCGGTCTGGCGGTCACCAATGATCAGCTCGCGCTGGCCACGGCCCACGGGCACCATCGCGTCGATGGACTTGATACCCGATTGCAGGGGCTGGTCCACGGATTGACGGGCGATAACACCAGGCGCAACCTTTTCGATCACGTCGGTCATCTTGGCGTTGATAGGACCCTTGCCGTCGATTGGCTGGCCCAGTGCGTTCACCACGCGACCCACCAGTTCTGGGCCCACGGGCACTTCCAGAATACGGCCGGTGCACTTGACGATGTCGCCTTCCGAGATGTGGGTGTACTCACCCAAGATCACGGCGCCAACAGAGTCACGCTCCAGGTTCAGAGCCAGACCGAAGGAAGGTTGACCGTCGGCGGTAGCTGGGAATTCCAGCATTTCGCCGGCCATCACATCGGACAGGCCGTGCACGCGCACGATACCGTCGGTCACCGACACCACCGTACCTTGGTTACGGATATCGGAATTGCCTGACAGACCCTCAATGCGGCTCTTGATCAGTTCAGAAATTTCTGCGGGATTGAGTTGCATTACTCACTCCTTTTCATGGTTTAGCCGAATCCTCGAACTGCATTACGCAGTGAGGGTTGCTTTCATTTGTTCCAGACGGGCCTTGACCGAGGTGTCAAGCACCTCGTCACCCACCACAACGCGAACGCCGCCAATCAGCGACTCGTCCACGGTGGTGCTCAGATTCAGTGGGCGGCCAAAGCGTTTTTCCAGCACGGTGCCCAGCGCATTCAATGCGGAGTCATCCATGGGGAAGGCGCTGTACACCAGCGCATCCGACGAACCGTTGTTACGGTTCACCAGCGCGCGAAATTGCGAGGCCACTTCAGGCAGCGCATCCAGACGGCGGTTTTCCACCACCGTGCGCAGGAAGTTGCGCGCCAGGTCTGACAAGGCCCAACCGCGTGCCAGCGTCACACCGGCCATCACATCGATCACCTGTTCGTTGGTGACGTTGGGATTGTCGGCCAGCAGGCGCATTTCCGGATCGGCGGCAATCGCCGCCAGTTCGTCCGTCCAAGACAGGGCGTCGCTCAAGCCGGCACCTTTGTCGGTGCAGGCCTTGAACAAGGCTTCAGCGTAAGGACGGGCAATGGTGGCGAGTTCTGCCATTTCGTTGCTTCCTTACAGCTCAGTCTTCAGGCGATTGAGCAAATCACTGTGTACCGCAGGATTGACTTCCTTGCGGAGAATCTGCTCAGCACCCTTGACAGCCAAAGCTGCAACTTGCTCGCGCAGCGATTCGCGCGCCTGGATCACTTGCTGCTCGGCATCTGCACGAGCGGCGGCAATGATCTTGTTGCCTTCTTCGGTAGCACGGGCCTTGGCCTCTTCTACGATTGCTTGGGCACGACGGTCTGCGTCCGCGATACGCGACGCTGTCTCATTGCGGGTTGCGGAAAGTTCTTCCTCAACGCGCTTGTTCACAGCTGTCAACTCGGACTTTGCCTTATCGGCAGCAGCAAGACCATCGGCGATTTTCTTTGCTCGCTCATCCAACGCCTTGGCAATAGGTGGCCACACGAATTTCATCGTGAAGAGCACCAGAATCAAGAAGACAATGGCCTGAACGAACAGGGTCGCGTTAATACTCACGGCAACACCTTTCTATCTACGGCGTTGATCGGAGCTTAGGCCAGTTGGAATGGGTTGGCGAAAGCGAACAGCAGAGCGATAGCAACACCGATCAGGAATGCAGCGTCGATCAGACCAGCCAAGATGAACATCTTGGTTTGCAGTTCGTTGATCAGCTCAGGCTGACGTGCCGACGATTCCAGGAACTTGCCGCCCATCAGAGCAATACCGATCGAAGCGCCGATAGCGCCCAGACCAACAATCAGACCACAAGCCAGAGCGACGAGACCGAGAACGTTTTCCATGATGACTCCTGAGAAAAAAAAGAAAGGTTAAGAGAAAAAGGAAAGGGAACAGTTAGTGAGCTTCATGTGCCTGGCCGAGGTAAATCAGCGTCAGCATCATGAAAATGAAGGCCTGCAGAGTAATCACCAGAATGTGGAAGATCGCCCAGATCGTGCCTGCAATGATGTGCCCCACGGGGAGCAACACACCAGAGAGCGACATAGCGGCTGCGCCACCCATCAGGGCAATCAGCATGAACACCAACTCACCAGCGTACATGTTGCCGAACAGTCGCATACCGTGCGACACCGTCTTGGCAACGTATTCAATAATCTGCATCAGCAGGTTGACGATGCCGAGGATCACGGCAAAGACAGGATTCTTGCTGGTACCAAAGGGTGCGGACACCAGTTCGTGCGCCCAGCCGCCCAGACCCTTGATCTTTACGCTGTAGTACAGGCACAGGATCAGCACGGCCGTCGACAGACCCAGGGTGGTCGACAGATCGGCGGTAGGCACGACACGCAGATAAGCGTGGTGGTCACCGGTGGCACCTTGCCACAGCAGCGGCAGCAAGTCGACCGGCAGCATGTCCATCGCGTTCATCAGGAAAATCCAGACGAAGACGGTGAGCGCCAGAGGAGCGATGAACTTGCGCGATTGGGCATTGTGGATATTGGCCTTGGCCTGGTTATCCACCATCTCGACCAGCATCTCGACTGCGGCCTGGAAACGACCAGGCACGCCGGAGGTGGCCGTGCGCGCGGCCAGCCACATCACGAAGATGCCCAGCACGCCCAAGATCACGCTCACTGAGATCGAATCAAGGTTGACCACCGAGAAATCGATGATCGACTTTTGCTTGATATTCTGAAGATGCTGCAAGTGGTGAACGATGTATTCACTTGCAGTGGGTGCATTCGCTTCTGCGGCCATCGGACAACTCTTCTTCTCAATTACAAAATTTTTGCAGATCTGGTCAGCAGCCAAAGCGCCAACCAGTACGTCTTCATCACTACAACCAGACCCAACACCAGCGCCAACCAGTTGAGTCCCGGCACCACCAGTGGCGCCAGCAGTAGCAGCACCACGGTCAGCACCAATTTTGCGATCTCCAAACCAAAGAACCGGACCATCGCAAGATTCTCTTGCCCAGCCCCCAGATGCAGCCGCAATCCACGTGCAAAAAAGGCAGCAGGAATCACCACCGCCGCCGCACCGTATGCCACCGACCACATCCATCCGGCCCGCTGCGTCACCAGACCCACCAACACGGTGAGCACCACCCCGACGACCAGCTGCCACTTCACCACACGCACCACCGATACCGGCGGATGGCGCTGGCGCCACTCTGCTGCTTCTTGTGCAGTCAGGGGCTTGAAGTCCGATTCTTCGGCCACATGTTCTTCTTGTGGAGCATTTGTTGTCATAGTGTTGGCTCCCGGGCAGAACAACCTAGCCAAAGCCTGCGATTATAAGGATAAACCCGTTGCAAACGGGAAGCGTTTTGTTGCGCGTCTGTTTTTTTGCGGCACACAAGCCTCCCTACAGCCCCTTTTGGCGTCAGTTGTATCCGACAAATTCCACACCAGGAAGATGGCTTATCGTCTGATGGCACATCACTTGCAAGCTTCTGTTTTAATAGCAAAATGAGCACCAATACACCTGCTGCAGACCCCAGCGATTCCGGCACCGATCCTCGCAAAGATTCCCTGATCGAATACCCCTCAGACTTTCCGATTAAAGTGATGGGGCTCAATCAGGACGGCTTTGTCCACGCGGTCACCGCCATCGCCAAGGAACACGACCCCTTCTTTGATGCCAGCAAGATAGAGTTGCGCCCCAGCAGCGGCGACAAGTACCTGGGCGTCACCATCACCGTGACGGCCACCAGCCGCGAACAGCTGGACAACCTCTACCGTGCGCTCACCTCCAGCCCCCTGGTCAAGGTCGTACTGTAAGCGGGCCTTGTTGTCACCTTTGTGAACCTTGCCGGCCCTTGGTGGCCGCTTTTCGCCATGCAGACCCGCTTTCTTGGCCAGGCCGATTACGAGCCCACGCTGCAAGCCATGCAGCAATTCACTGCGCAGCGCACGCCGCAAACGCCCGATGAGCTATGGATTTGTGAGCATGCGGCCACTTTCACCCAGGGCATTGCGGGCCTGCCCAGCCATCTGTTGCATACAGGCGACATTCCGGTGGTGCAAACCAACCGGGGCGGCCAGGTCACCTACCATGGCCCGGGGCAAGTGGTCGCTTACCCGCTGATCGATCTGCAGCGCGCCGGCTACTTCGTCAAAGAATATGTGTTCCGCATTGAAGAAGCCGTGATCCGCACCCTGGCCTCCCTGGGCGTGACCGGCCACCGCGTGGCAGGGGCCCCGGGCATCTATGTGCGCCTCGATGACCCCTTCTCTCACGCGATGCTGGCCCAGCGCCCGGTGCAGCGCGATGGCGCCAGTCCCGCAGCCGCGCCGGTGTTTGACGGCCTGGGCAAGATTGCCGCGCTGGGCATCAAGATCAGCCGCCACTGCAGCTACCATGGTGTGGCCCTGAATGTAAAGATGGACCTGGAACCCTACCACCGCATCAACCCTTGCGGTTATGCCGGGCTGCAAACCGTCGATCTTTCTACAATTGGGGTTAACGCCGACTGGGAGGACGTGGCCAAGACCTTGGCGCGCGAGTTGTCCTCCCGCTTGGCGACTGCCGGTTCTGCATAAGCGGGTGCCGCAGCGCACGCCCTATTCCCCACTAAGGGGCGGCGCAGCAGCCTCGGGCCGTTCTTGCTCAGAGCCTACGGCCCCTCCGGGTTTGTGCGTGCCTCTCGCACAGAACGCGGTGAAACAACTAAAGTGAGCATCATGAGCACCAATGAAGTCGTGCGCGAAGCACAGTCCGCTGCCACCTACAACCCGCTGGCCAAGCAAAAGGCGGCCGCCAAACTGGCGCGCATCCCCGTCAAGGTCCAGCAAGCCGAGGTGCTGAAAAAGCCCGATTGGATCCGCGTCAAGGCCGGCAGCCCCACGACCCGTTTCTACGAGATCAAGGACATCCTGCGCCAGAACAATCTGCACACCGTCTGTGAAGAGGCCAGCTGCCCCAACATCGGCGAGTGCTTTGGCAAGGGCACGGCGACCTTCATGATCATGGGTGACAAGTGCACGCGCCGCTGCCCGTTCTGCGACGTGGGCCATGGCCGCCCCGACCCGCTCGATCTGAACGAGCCGCTGAACCTGGCACGCACCATTGCCGCGCTGCGCCTCAAGTACGTGGTGATCACCAGCGTCGACCGCGATGACCTGCGCGACGGTGGCTCGGGCCACTTTGTCGAGTGCATCAAGAACATCCGCGAGCTCTCGCCCACAACCCAGATCGAGATCCTGGTGCCGGACTTCCGCGGCCGCGATGACCGCGCGCTGGAAATCCTCAAGGCCGCCCCGCCCGATGTGATGAACCACAACCTGGAAACCGCACCGCGCCTGTACAAGGAAGCGCGCCCCGGCTCCGACTACCAGTTCAGCCTGAACCTGCTCAAGAAGTTCAAGGACCTGCACCCCACGGTGCCAACCAAGAGCGGCATCATGGTGGGCCTGGGCGAGACGGACGAGGAAATCCTGCAGGTGATGCGCGACATGCGCGCCCACAACATCGACATGCTGACCATTGGCCAGTACCTGGCGCCCTCGAACAGCCATCTGCCTGTGCGCCGCTATGTGCACCCCGACACCTTCAAGATGTTTGAAGAAGAAGCCTACAAGATGGGCTTCACCCACGCCGCCGTGGGTGCGATGGTGCGCTCGAGCTACCACGCTGACCAGCAGGCACACGCTGCAGGCGTCTAAACACTGAGCGCCCTCGACAAAAAGGCTGCCCCTGACGAACAGGAGCAGCCTTTTTGCTTGGGCGTGTGCGACGGAAGGACAGTTTTATCCCAGCGCCGCGCTGCTGCCCACCACCACCGCATACAGATCACCAATTGTGGCCATCGCGCTTTGGTGCAACTGCGCGGCAGAGACCGCGCCGGCGGCCGATTGCAGTGGCCGGGTAGCGCAGGCATTGGCCACGACGGTGGCACGTTTGCCGCGCAGGAAGGCGCCTTCGGCAGTGAAGGTCACGCACATATGGCTCATGAAGCCGATGATCACCAGCTGCTCGTTGCCCGCAGCCTCGACCTGCTGGGCCAGGTCGGTGTTGTGGAAGGAGTTGGGGGCCGTCTTGACAACGACGGGCTCCCCGGCTTGCGGCGCCACGCTGGCATGGATCTGGCCGATCTCGGCGCGGATGTCATAGGGTGAGCCCTCGCCGCCATCGTGCTGCACATGGATCACCTTGGCGCCCACAGCGCGGGCCTGGGCCAGCAGGCGGGATGCGGCGTCCAGCGCCGGCTCCCAGCCTTCGAGCGCCATCACGCCCCGGGTGTAGGTGTTCTGGTAGTCCACCAGAATCAGGGTCGACTGGGCCAGGACGGCGGGCTTGGCGTCGAGTTGGTTGAGTTCGCGTAAAGTGCGGGTATGCATGGTGCTTGCCTTGTTAGGAGGTTGCTGCCACCGGCAGTGGTGGCGGCATGGAGGCATCTTAGGGACAGCCCCCGCAGCGGACAATGCCGTCTTTGCCGCAGAAACCGACACCGGCCTCGAATGAAAGAACGCATGCCGCACCCTGAACGCTTGATGGTGATCGTGTTGTTTGACCGGGTTGACCTGCTCGACATCAGCGGCCCGCCCGAGGTGTTTGCGCTGCTGCAGCGCGAGATGGACGCGCCCTGCGGCTACCAGGTGCTGCTGGCGGCCGAGTCGCTCGAGCCCGTCACCACGGCTGCGGGCGTGCGCGTGCTGCCCGACATACGCCTCTCCAGCCTGCAGCACCAGGCCATTGACACCTTGATCGTGCCGGGCTCGGTCAACACCGATGCCCAGGGCCGCGTGCAGGCGCTGGCCGATCCGGCCGTCGTGCAGTGGGTGCAGACGCTGGCGGGCCAGTCCCGGCGCGTGGCCTCGGTCTGCGTCGGCGCGCATATCCTGGCAGCCGCCGGCCTGCTCAGCGGCAAGGAGGCCACGACACACTGGTCCACCGCCGCGCAGCTGGCCCAGGACCACCCGGACATCCGCGTGGATGCCGACCGCATCTACATCCAGCAGGGCCGCATCTGGACCGGAGCGGGCCTGACCACCTGCCTGGACCTGGCGCTGGCCCTGGTGGCCGAGGATTTTGGCAATACGCTGGCGACGCGTGTGGCGCGCCAGCTGGTGATGTTCCTGAAGCGCCCCGGCGGCCAGAGCCAGTTCAGCGTGATGCTCGAGCCGCTGTCGAGCACACGCCGCATGGACAAGCTGCGCCAGTACATCGCCGAGCACCTGGGCCAGCCGCTGTCGATGCCCGACCTGGCCGAGCAGATGCATGTGAGCGACCGGCAGCTGGCCCGTATCTTCAAGACCGAGCTGGGCATGACGCCGGCCGCCTACCTGGAAGCGGCGCGGGTGGAGGCGGCCCGCCAGCAGCTCGAAGCCACCGATGCCCCGCTGGAGCGGGTGGCCCAGACCTGCGGCTTCAACACCACCGACACGCTGCAGCGCGCGTTTCGCCGCCAGCTGGGCACCACGCCGGGCCAGTACCGCAGCCGCTTTCGCACGCCCACAGAATGAGTCGGGGCCGAGGCCTTTAACTCTCCAGCACGCCAGCCGGATCTTCTGACGCAATCACTTGCTGGGCCCAGCCCACCAGGCGCCGCGTGTCGGCCCGCAGCACCTGCTGCTTGATGGCCAGGATCTGCGCGGGCTGCATCGAAAAGCTGCGCAGGCCCAGGCCCAGCAGCAAGCGGGTCATCGCGGTATCGCCGGCCATCTCGCCGCAGACGCAGACATCCTTGCCGGCGGCGTTCGCCGCCTGGATGACCTCGGCCACCAGGCGCAGCACGGCGGGGTGGAAGGGGTCGTAGAGCTGCGACACCGCCTCATCGGCCCGGTCGATCGCCAAGGTGTACTGGATCAGGTCGTTGGTGCCGATCGAGAGGAAATCGAAGTACTTCAAAAAGGTGCGCACCGTCAGCGCTGCGGCCGGTATCTCGACCATCGCGCCGAGCTTGACCAAACCCTGGGGCACATTGCGCTCGCGCAGCTCCTGCGAGGCTTGCTCGACCAGTGCCAGGGTCTGCTTGATCTCGCTGACATGGGCGAGCATCGGAAACAGCAATTGCACCGGGCCATGCGCTGCTGCGCGCAAGATGGCGCGCAGCTGGGTGCGGAACATGTCCGGATCAGCCAGGCTGAAGCGGATGGCGCGCAAACCCAGCGCCGGGTTGAGGTAGTAGTCCTTGGGCTGGGCCTTGTCCAGCGGCTTGTCGGCGCCCACGTCGAGCGTGCGGATCGTCACCGGCATGCCCTGCATGCCTTCGAGCGCCTCGCGGTAGGCGCGGTACTGCTCTTCTTCATCGGGTACCTTGCCGCCCCGGCCCATGAAGAGAAACTCGGTGCGGAACAGGCCCACGCCCACGGCACCGGCTTTCACCGCCGCCGGGCCATCGCCGGGCTGCTCGATATTGGCCAGCAGCTCGATGCGCTCGCCATCGATGGTGATGGACGGCGTATCGCGCAGGCGCGAGAGGCGCTCGCGTTCCAGGCGCATCTGGCGCTGCTTGAAGCGGTACTCCTCCAGCAGGATCGGCGAGGGGTCGACAATCACCTCGCCGGCATCGCCGTCGATGATGACCCAGTCATCGGCGCGGATCAGCTGGCTGGCCGTGCGGGCACCCACGACGGCCGGAATATCCATGCTGCGCGCGACGATGGCGGTGTGGCTGGTCTTGCCGCCCACCGCCGTGACAAAGCCGGCAAACACGCTTTGCTTGAACTGCAGCATGTCGGCGGGCGAGAGGTCATTGGCGATCAGCACCATCGGCGCATCGCGCTCATCGGCCACCCAGTCGTGCTGCCCCTCCTGCACGCCCAGCGGCGTGCTGACCGGCGCCGCCACCGGGCTGGAGACGCCGCGCATATGGCGCAGCACGCGCTCGACCACCTGCTCGAGGTCGCCTTTGCGCTCACGCAGGTACTCGTCGTCCATCTCGTCGAACTGGCGGCACAGCAGCTCCAGCTGCGCGGTCAGCGCCCATTCGGCGTTGTAGAGGCGCTCGCTGATCAGCTGGCGCACACCCGAGGACAGCATGTCGTCCTGCACCAGCATCAGGTGCACATCCAAGAGCGGCTCAAGCTCCTGCGGCGCATCGACCCCCAGGTCGCCACGCAGGCGCTGCAGCTCTTCGATCACCGCCAGCCGGCCTTTGCGCACACGCTCTATCTCACGCGCCACCTGGTCGGGCTCGATCAGGTAATGGGTCACCTCCAGGTGGCTGGACGCCGCCATGACGGCCCGGCCAATGGCAATCCCCCGGGCCACTGCGATTCCATGGATGGCAAATGTCATGCGGAACTTCCTCTTCGCTGGCGCGCTGTTGCGCCAAGCTGATTTATACGCCTGTCTCAGAAGACTGTACAAGCTCGGGGGCTGGTAAAGCGCGGGGAAAGGCGGGCATTCAGGTAAAGCGCAGCAGCGCATGCCAGTGCCCGCATCGGCAACCTACCAGCACCGGCCGGCAGCGGCGTGCCGGGTGCGTAGTGCCGGGTGCGTAGTGCCTGGTCCGTGGTGCCTGTGCGCGGCTCCTGATCCGAAAAGCGAGCCCGCGCCGCTGCAGGCGCCAGGCCGCGCCTTACTCGCCTTCGCCGAACTTGTCGTTGATGAGGGCCAGCAAGGCGTCCATCGCCTGCTGTTCATCGGCGCCGTCGGTCTCGATGCTGACCTCGGTGCCAATGCCGGCGGCCAGCATCATCACGCCCATGATGCTTTTGGCATTGACGCGGCGCTCACCCCGCGTGATCCAGACCTCGCAGGCAAAGCTGCCAGCGAGCTTGGTGAGTTTGGCCGACGCGCGGGCATGCAGGCCCAATTTATTGCTGATGGTGACTGCGGTCTTGATCATGTGCTCGGATATTTTGGTTCTGTGGCGTGTTCTGCGTCACCTGCATGATGCCCTGGCTGCCCCCTGCAATGGCCCGGGCCACGAGGCTGTCGAGCGTCTCTTGGCGGTAGCACAGCGCACGCAGCAGCATCGGTAGGTTGACACCGGCCACCAGCCGGGTGGATGCACGGCGCTTGGCCAGCTCCTGGGCAATATTATGCGGGGTCGCGCCAAACACGTCGCTCAGCACCAGCACCGGGCCGCTGTGGCTGTGGTCGAGCATGGCCTGCGCCTCCTGCAGGCAGGCCACCGGATCGGCGCTGGCAGGCACATCCAGCGCCATCAGGTGCTCTCCGCTGTCGGGGAACACATGCGCAGCGCATTGCGCCAGCGCCTGGGCCAGCGGTGCATGGGCGATCAACAATATCCGGTTGCTCATCAAATCAAAAACCAAGAAGTTCTGTGAAGGGCGCGCGGCTGGCCGCCTTCCTGGCCCAGCCGCACCCTGTCCCAGTGTAGCGATTTTGCGGCACTGCAACATTGGTAGTGTTGCTTAGCCGAGGGTCAGGGTGGGTCCGCACCCTAGCGCAACTGCAGTCCTTTGACAAAGCTCTGCAGCGCCTCAGCAGCCAATGGCCCAGGTGACAGCACCAGCGCCTGGTACACGCGCACCTGCGGCCCTTCGCTGCGCGCAAACCAGCGCGCATTGGCATACACCGTCTGGCCTTGGCCATCGCGGCCCTGCCACTGCAGCTGGCGCGCCTGGGGTAGCTCCAGCGTACCGGGCAAGACAAAGGCCTGCCCGGGCAGCGGCTGCCAGGCATCGGTCCTCTGCAACTGCTGGTGCAGTGCCTTTTGCCAGTCCGTCAGTACCGTGGCCGCGTCCTGCGGCTGCGCCAGGGCCACATGGGCCAGCGCATAGGTGGCGCCACCTGCCTGGCAACCCACCATCGATACGGCCAGGGTCTGCGCGCCCCAGGCCACATCACGCACCGCACGGTCGGGCTTGCAGGGCAGCATCAGGTCCAGTGGCGCATCGGCCAGGGCCACCACGCGCCAGTTCAGCGCCGGGCTGCAGGCGGCCAGCAACAAGGCAGTGGGGAGGATCAGGCGGGGGGCCAGGGGCATCCGGCCATTATGGGCACGGCACTGCGATGGTCAAGCGGGACGCGCAGGTATGGCCGCTGCGCTGCGCCCGCCAGCAGCCCTGGTCGCATAATGGCCACAGCGCCGAACTTTCGGCACCGCTTTGACTCCGAGCACCATGTCCCGAAAAACCACTACCACCGTCCTCACCACGCTGGCCATCGCTGCGGCGATTGGCATCGGTGCCTTTGTCTACCAGGGCACGGGGCAGGCGGCCGCGCCCGAGAGCCGGTTTGTGCTGCTCAACGGCAGCACCCAGACGACGGCCGACATGAAGGGCAAGGTCACCCTGGTGAACTTCTGGGCCACCAGCTGCACCACCTGCGTGGCGGAAATGCCCGAGATCATCAAGACCTACGACAAGTACAAGGACCGGGGCTACGACACCATGGCGGTCGCCATGCACTACGACCCGCCCAGCTATGTCGTCAACTTTGCCGAGTCGCGCAAGCTGCCCTTCAAGGTGGCGATCGACAACACCGGCCAGATTGCCAAGGACTGGGGCGACATCCAGCTCACCCCGACCACCTTTGTCGTGAACAAGCAGGGCCAGGTGGTCAAGCGCTATGTAGGCGCCCCCAATTTTGAGGAGCTGCACAAGCTGATCGACAAGCTGCTGGCAGAGACCTGAGCCTTTGCAACACCCCCCCCAAGAAAACCGCCCTCGATAGGCGGTTTTTCGATGGCGCCTGCGATGGTGCGGGCGCTACACTGCACATTCCTTGACTAAGCGCCGCCGCTGTGGACCGACCTGAGATAACGTTCCTGCACCCCACCACACCGGAAGAGCTCGCCGTGACCCGCGAGATCTTTCGGGAATATGCCCAATCACTGGATATTGATCTGGGCTTCCAGGGTTTTGAGGATGAGCTGGCCGAGCTGCCCGGCGAATATGGCGACCCGCGCGGCGACCTGGTGCTGGCGCTGGTGGAAGGCTCGGTCGCCGGCTGCTGCGCGCTGCGGCCCATGGACGATGTGGACTACAGCAACGCCTGCGAGATGAAGCGCCTCTATGTGCGCAAGGCCTTCCGGGGCTTTGGCCTGGGCCGCCAGCTGGTGGACTACACCATGGCCAGCGCCATCCGCCTGGGCTATGACTGCATCTTGCTCGACACGCTGGACAGCATGGAATCGGCCCGCGCGCTCTATGCCGATTTTGGCTTTGAAGAGATTCCGCCCTACTACCACAACCCCGTCGCTGGCACGCACTACCTCAAGGCAGACGTCCATCCCTGACCGCTGTGCATGACGCTCAGCCCGCAAAAAAGCA
Organism: Comamonas sp. MYb69; assembly: GCF_037479315.1. NCBI lineage: Bacteria > Pseudomonadati > Pseudomonadota > Betaproteobacteria > Burkholderiales > Comamonadaceae > Comamonas > Comamonas sp. MYb69. The sequence goes on along the minus strand of NZ_JBBGZG010000023.1, from coordinate 6,237 downwards.
CGCCTAGGCGTGCTTTGTGCATTCAGGCCAGGCCCTGCGATGCCTTACGGCACCACAGCAGCCCGGTGTGGCCTTAACCCTGCTTGGCTTGGGCCAGGATGGTGTCGGCATCGCTGACCGTGAACTGGCCAGGGGCTTCCACGTTCAGCTGCACCACCTTGCCATCCTTGACCAGCATGGAGTAGCGGTTGCTGCGCAGGCCCAGGCCCTTGCCGTTGAGGTCCAGCGTCAGGCCGGTGGCCTTGGCAAAGGCGGCGTCGCCATCACCAATCATGCGCACCTTGCCTTCGGTGTGCTGGTCCTTGCCCCAGGCGCCCATCACAAAGGCGTCATTGACGGACAGGCACCAGATTTCGTCCACACCGGCGGCCTTGAAGGCTTCTGCCTTTTCCACGTAGCCAGGCAGGTGCTTGGCCGAGCAGGTCGGCGTGAAAGCGCCGGGCACCGCAAACAAAGCGATGGTCTTGCCAGCCGCTTCCTTGCTCACATCAAAGGCGTTGGGGCCCAGGCTGCAGCCATTGCCCTCGACCGCCACAAACTCGCTCAGGGTTGCAGAGGGAAGCGAATCGCCAACTTTGATCATGGTGTACTCCTTGTAAATTGCCCATCAGGCAGTGATCCCGCCGGCCGGAGGGCCAAAACGGGCATAAAAAAACGACCCACAGATTGTGGGTCGTTTTTGAAGTTACGTTGGTGCAAGTCGCAAAAGACTTAAACCAAAGCAGCCTTTTGCACCAAGCGGGTAGCCACCCAGTTCTTGGTCTTGGAGAGCGGACGGCTCTCGGTGATCTCGATCGTATCGCCGGTGTTGTACTCGCCCTTTTCGTCGTGGGCGTGGTACTTGCTGGACTTGATCATGATCTTGTCGTAGATGGGGTGCTTCACGCGACGTTCTACCAGAACGGTCACGGTCTTTTCACGCTTATCGCTGACCACCTTGCCAATCAAGGTGCGCTTGAGGGATTTTTTAGCTTCCGTCATGTCGGCTCCTATTACTTGGCGGCTTGCTTTTCAGCAAGAATGGTCTTGGCACGTGCCACATCGCGGCGGGTAGCCTTGATGGTAGCGGTGTTGCCCAGTTGTTGCGTTGCCTTTTGCATGCGCAGACCAAAGTGAGCCTTTTGCAAGGACTTGATCTCGGCTTCCAGGCCAGCAACGTCTTTTTGGCGCAGTTCAGCAGCTTTCGTCATATCGATTTCTCCTGAATTTAAGCGCCAAGCTGACGGGTAACGAACGTGGTGCGCAGCGGCAGCTTGGCAGCAGCCAGGCGGAACGCTTCGCGGGCCAGTTCTTCGGGCACGCCAACGATTTCGAACACCATCTTACCGGGCTGAATTTCAGCCACGTAGTACTCTGGGTTGCCCTTACCGTTACCCATACGGACTTCGGCTGGCTTGGTCGAGATTGGCTTGTCAGGGAACACGCGGATCCAGATACGGCCACCACGCTTGACGTGACGGGAGATTGCACGACGTGCAGCCTCGATCTGGCGGGCCGTCAGGCGGCCACGGTCCGTGCATTTCAGGCCGAAATCACCGAACGCTACCGTGTTACCACGGGTTGCGATACCAGTGTTGCGACCCTTTTGCTCCTTGCGGTATTTGCGGCGAGCAGGTTGCAGCATAGTTATTCTCCTTTACCGTCCGCTGCTGTAGCGGGCGCGTCAGTCTTGCGAACGCGCTTAACGGAATCAGCACCAGCGCCGGCGGGCTTGTCGCTGCCGTCTGCAGGAGCCGTGTTACCACCAGCGGGGCGACGAGGGCCACGCGATGGACGATCGCCATTGCGGTTGTCACGACGAGGACCACGTGGACGACGCTCTTCTTCAGGACGTGGCGTTTCTGCGGCTGGCAGATCGTTACGACCCAGAGTGTCACCCTTGTAGACCCACACCTTCACGCCGATCACACCGTAGGTGGTCTTGGCCTCGGAGGTGCCGTAATCGATGTCGGCGCGCAGGGTGTGCAGTGGCACACGACCTTCGCGGTACCACTCGGTACGTGCGATTTCGATACCGTTCAGACGGCCCGACGACATGATCTTGATACCTTGAGCGCCCAGACGCATCGCGTTCTGCATCGCACGCTTCATGGCGCGACGGAACTGGATACGCTTTTCGAGCTGCTGGGTGATCGAGTCAGCGATCAGCTGGGCATCGATTTCAGGCTTGCGCACTTCTTCGATGTTCACAGCGACTGGCACGCCCAGGCGAGCAGCGAGTTCCTTCTTCAGGGCCTCGATGTCTTCACCCTTCTTGCCGATCACCACACCAGGACGCGCCGAGTAAATGGTGATGCGGGCGTTCTTGGCAGGACGCTCGATCAGAACGCGTGCCACGGCAGCGTTCTTCAGCTTCTCTTTCAGGTACTCACGAACCTTGATGTCTTCGGCCAGCATGCCGGCGAAATCACGGTTGCTTGCGTACCAGCGGCTAGACCAGTTACGGCTGACCGCCAGACGGAAGCCGGTAGGATGGATTTTTTGTCCCATGTTCTTCCTTTAGGCCTCAGTTACCCACGGTCACATAAATGTGGCAGGTAGGCTTGCTGATGCGGTTGCCGCGGCCCTTGGCGCGAGCGGTAAAACGCTTGAGCGTGGTGCCTTGCTCGACGAAGATGGTCTTGACCTTCAATTCGTCGATGTCAGCGCCGTCGTTGTGCTCAGCGTTGGCGATAGCGGACTCCAGAACCTTCTTGACGATCACAGCAGCTTTTTTCTGCGTGAATTCGAGAATGTTCAGAGCTTGGTCAACCTTCTTGCCGCGAATCAGATCCGCAACCAGACGGCCTTTGTCAACCGACAGGCGAACGCCGCGGAGGACTGCACGTGTTTCAGACATGGTCTACTCCTTATCGTTTCGCTTTTTTATCAGCGGGGTGACCCTTGAAGGTGCGCGTCAGGGCGAATTCGCCGAGCTTGTGGCCCACCATCTGGTCGGTTACATATACCGGTACGTGTTGCTTGCCGTTGTGCACGGCGATGGTCAGACCGATGAAATCGGGCAGAACCATGGAGCGACGCGACCAGGTCTTCACTGGTTTCTTGTCCTTGGTGGCGATGGCCTTTTCGACCTTTGCCAGCAAGTGATGGTCAACAAACGGACCCTTTTTAAGAGAACGAGTCATTTGCTACCCCTTACTTCTTACGGCGCGACACGATCATGGTCTGTGTGCGCTTGTTGTTACGGGTACGGTAGCCCTTCGTCAGATTGCCCCATGGGTCAACTGCGTGACGGCCTTCACCGGTCTTGCCTTCACCACCACCGTGTGGGTGATCGACAGGGTTCATCACCACACCGCGAACGGTAGGACGAATACCCATCCAACGCTTGACACCGGCCTTGCCCAGTTGGCGCAGGCTATGTTCTTCGTTGGCGACTTCACCGATGGTTGCACGGCATTCGATATGGATCTTGCGAACTTCGCCCGAACGCATACGCACTTGGGCGTAGACGCCTTCGCGAGCCAGCAGGGTAGCCGAGGTACCAGCGGAACGGGCGATTTGTGCGCCAGCGCCGATCTTCAGCTCGATGCAGTGAATGGTCGAACCCACAGGGATGTTGCGGATCGGCAGGGTGTTACCCACGCGGATCGGTGCTTCAGAGCCACTGATGATGGTTGCGCCCACTTCCAGGTTACGCGGAGCGATCACATAACGACGCTCGCCGTCTGCGTAGCACACCAGAGCGATGTGAGCGGTACGGTTTGGATCGTATTCAATGCGTTCCACCTTGGCGGGGATGCCGTCCTTGGTGCGCTTGAAGTCCACCACACGGTAGTGGTGCTTGTGACCACCGCCCTTGTGACGGGTAGTGATGTGACCGTTGTTGTTGCGGCCTGCCTTTTGGAACTGAGGTTCCAGCAGAGGAGCGAAACCTTCGCCCTTGTGCAGATGGCCACGGGTCACCTTCACCACATGGCGTTGGCCGGGCGAAGTTGGTTTGAGCTTAATAACAGCCATGATTACGCAGCCTCCCCAGAGAGGTTCAGCTCTTGACCTGGCTTGAGCAGCACATAAGCCTTGCGCACGTTGTCGCGGCGGCCGATGGTCTTGCCAAAGCGCTTGGTCTTGCCCTTGGTGTTCACCACAGACACGCCCTTCACTTCGACCTTGAACAGCAGCTCAACAGCGGCCTTGATCTCGGGCTTGGTGGCGTTCTGCAGCACCTTGAATGTCACAGCGTTGGACTTTTCAGCAACCAGCGTGGCCTTTTCGGACACGATAGGAGCAACCAGCACTTGCATCAGACGACCTTCGTCGAACTTGCGTTCGGCGGGAGTAGGGTTCACACGGCTCATGCGAACATCTCCTTGAGTTTGTCGAGAGCGCCCTTGGTAACGAGCACTTTCTTGAATTGCACCAGCGACACTGGATCAGCGTAACGTGGCTCAACCACGAACACATTCTTCAGATTGCGCGAAGCGAGGTACAGGTTTTCGTCCACTTCGTCGGCGATCACCATCACCGAGTCCAGGTTCATGGACTTGAACTTGTCAGCCAGTACCTTGGTCTTGGGCGAATCAACCGTCAGCGAATCAACCACAGCCAGGCGGCCTTCACGGGCCAGCTGCGAGAAGATGGATGCCATACCGGCACGGTACATCTTCTTGTTGATCTTCTGCGTGAAGTTTTCATCAGGCAGATTCGGGAAGATGCGACCGCCGCCACGCCACAGAGGCGAAGACGACATACCAGCACGTGCACGGCCAGTACCCTTTTGTTTGAAAGGCTTGGCGGTGGTGTGACGGACTTGTTCGCGGTCCTTTTGAGCGCGTGTGCCTTGACGGCCGTTGGCGCGGTAAGCAACGATGATCTGGTGAATCAGGTCTTCATTGAAATCGCGACCAAACACGGTCTCAGGAGCGTCCACTTGGGAGGCTGCCTTACCTTGTTCGTTCAGGAGTTCGAGCTTCATTAGTTCGCTCCTTTAGCAGCTGCCTTGACAGCAGGACGCACGGTCACGAAGCCATTCTTCGAACCGGGGATTGCGCCCTTGATCAGCAGCAGTTGACGGGCTTCGTCGATGCGAACCACGTCGAGATTCTGGGTAGTCACGGTCTCATCGCCCATGTGACCGGTCATGCGCTTACCGGGGAACACGCGACCTGGGTCTTGTGCCATACCGATCGAGCCGGGAACATTGTGCGAACGGCTGTTACCGTGAGAAGCACGTTGCGACTTGAAGTTGTGACGCTTGATGGTACCGGCGTAGCCCTTACCGATCGAGGTACCTTGCACGTCGACCTTTTGGCCCACTGCGAAGATCTCGGTCACTGGCAAGGATGCACCTGCGGCGTACTTGCCGGCGGTGTCAGCTTCAACGCGGAATTCCTGGGTGATTTCACCAGCTTCCACGCCTGCCTTGGCCAGGTGGCCAGCGGCTGGCTTGGTCACGCGCGAAGCGCGGCGTTGACCAAAGGTGACCTGCAGGGCCACGTAGCCGTCGTTCTCTTGGGTTTTGACCTGGGTCACGCGGTTGTTAGACACATCCACCACGGTGACAGGCACTGCATCGCCGTCATCCGTGAACAGGCGCATCATGCCTACCTTACGGCCCAGCAACCCGAGGGAGTTGCTTTGACTCATTTGTTGCTCCAAAACTTCCGCCACCGAAACTGCAATTGGCTCGGTGTTGCCCCTGGGTTTGACGCCACAGGCACGAAAGAAGGTTAATAAAAACTTCGCCTCTTACCACCAAAATGCCAGGCAAATTGGATGTATAGATCACGAAGCCATAAATTCTAACGCGAACTTCCCAAATAGGCAAGTTCGCGTTAGAAAGGACAAGCAGCCACACCGGCAGGTGTGGCTTTCAGGCCTTATTGCAGTTTGATTTCGACGTCCACGCCGGCAGCCAGGTCCAGCTTCATCAGCGCGTCAACGGTCTTGTCGGTAGGATCGACAATGTCCATCAGGCGTTGGTGGGTGCGGATTTCCAGCTGGTCACGCGAAGTCTTGTTCACGTGGGGCGAGCGCAGAATGTCAAAACGCTTCATGCGGGTTGGCAGGGGCACGGGGCCCTTGACAATCGCGCCGGTGCGCTTGGCGGTTTCAACGATTTCAGCAGCGGACTGGTCGATCAACTTGTAATCGAAAGCCTTCAGGCGGATGCGGATTTTTTGCTTGGACATGGTTAATTCCCAGTTGTGCTAAGAATTAAGCAATGATCTTGGCAACCACGCCAGCGCCCACGGTACGGCCGCCTTCGCGAATAGCGAAACGCAGACCTTCTTCCAT
>NZ_JBBGZG010000022.1:25186-81153 GCF_037479315.1 Comamonas sp. MYb69 | reverse complement strand
GGGCAGGCGGCCATCATCGGCGCGGGCATTGCCGGAGCTGCCTGCGCGCGCCAGCTGGCCCTGCGCGGCTGGCAGGTCACCGTGCTCGATGCCGCCAGCCATCCGGCCGCCGGCGCCTCTGCGCTGCCCGCTGGCATTTTTGCGCCCCACACCAGCAGCGACGACAGCCCCCTCTCGCGCATCACCCGTGCCGGCCAGCGCTGCAGTCTGCAATGGGCGCAGCAGCTGCTGCAAGCGGGGCTGGACTGGGAGATGACCGGGGTGCTGGAGCGCCGCCAGCTCGCCACGCCGCCCGATGAAAGCGCTGCCCTCAGCGACAGCCCTGCGGCCGCGCCCACGCGCCGCAGCGCCCATGAGCGGCCTCCTGCCTGGAAGGACGCCTTGGTCGCGCCTGCGGCCGACTGGAGTGAAGAGGCCAGCGCCGCCACGCTCGAAGCGCTGGGCTTGCCGGCCGACACCCCCGCGCTTTGGCACCCACGCGGCGGCTGGCTGCGGCCGGCTGCGCTGGTGCAGGCCCTGCTGGACCACCCGGGCATCCGTTTTGTCGGCGATGCACCTGTGCATGCGCTCGATGCGCTGGCAAGCGAAGACAGCCCTCCGCAATGGTCGCTGAGCGATGGCCAAGGCCAGCCATGGGCGCAGGCCGATCTGGTCGTCCTCTGCGCCGGGCCGCAATCGGTCAGCATCCGCATCAACGGCCAGAGCCTGGCCGCTGCCCAGGCGCTGCAAACCATTCGCGGCCAGGTCAGCTGGGGCCGCTATGCCGAAGGCCAGGCGCCCGCTGCCCACCAGCCGGTCAACGGCCATGGCAGCTGGGTGCCCTATTTCCGCATTGGGCAGACGGGAGAAGCAGCCTGGGTCATGGGATCGAGCTTTGAGCGCGGCCAATCCACACTACCGCCGTCGGCCGAGGATGCCGCCGCAGCGCATGCCTGTAATGGGGCCAAGCTGCAAACTCTGCTGCCGGAAGGCCACCGGCCGGATGCGCAGGCCTTTGCGCGCGCCCAGCACTGGGCCCAGCTGCGCTGCGCATCGACCGACCGGCTGCCGCTGGTGGGCCCGCTGCTGCCCGCCCAGGCGCTGCCTGAAGGCCTGGCCAGCCCCTGGGTCGCCACGGCGATGGGGTCGCGCGGGCTCACCTGGGCGCTGCTCTGCGCCGAGCTGCTGGCCGCCCGCCTGCATGCCGAGCCCTTGCCACTGCCCAATCCACTGGCCCTGGCGCTGGCCAGCGACCGCTACTGCAAATAAGCCAGCGCTTTAGCGCGAGGGGCAGATGCGAATGTCGTCTTCGCCCCGCTCTATCCGTGGGATGCCCTGCGGCGCCCCCTATGCCTTTTTAAAGTGAGGGGCGGATGCAGACGCCATCTCCGCTACGCCCTGTCTTTGGGGCGCCCTACAGCGCGCCCCATATGCCATTTGCTCACTAGCATTCGCCATTTTCATATAACTCAATGTCATACAGGACTGAGAAAAATGTAGTTTGAGTTTATATGAAATTTTTTTACAGTACATCGCAACAGCCCAGCTCCGCCGCCATTGGGGCAGCGGGCACACCAGGGCTCGGTAGCTGCAACTTCCGCACCACGATGTACCAATACACCCCATTTGATCGCCAGTTTGTCCAGGCCCGAGCAGACCAGTTCCGTGACCAGCTCCAACGCTGGGAAACGGGCCGGCTGAGTGAAGAAGAATTCCGCCCGCTGCGTCTGCAAAACGGCTGGTATGTGCAACGCTACGCACCGATGCTGCGGGTGGCAGTGCCTTATGGCGAGATCAACTCCGCCCAGATCCGTGTGCTGGCCCGCATTGCCCGCGAGTACGACGCGCCCGACGCCCAGCTCTACCAGGATGCGCTCAAGACGCAGGGCGCGATGGGCACCACCTACCTGCCCACGCACTACGCGCATTTCACGACCCGCACCAATGTGCAGTTCAACTGGATTCCGCTGTCCAAGTCCGCCGATGTGATGGACCTCTTGGCCAGCGTCAACCTGCACGGCATCCAGACCAGCGGCAACTGCATCCGCAACACGACGACCGATGCGCTCGCCGGCGTGGCGGTGGACGAGCTGGTCGACCCCCGGCCCTATGCCGAGGTGCTGCGCCAGTGGACCACCCTGCACCCCGAGTTCGCCTTCCTGCCGCGCAAGTTCAAGATTGCGATCAGCGGCTCGCAAGAAGACCGCGCCGCCACCGGCTGGCACGATGTGGGCCTGCACCTGACCAAGAACGAGGCCGGCGAGATCGGCTTCAAGGTGTTTGTCGGCGGCGGCATGGGCCGCACGCCGGTGATCGGCACTCCGATCCGCGAGTTTCTGCCCTGGAACCAGGTGCTCAACTACATCGAAGCGATTGTGCGCGTCTACAACGAGCGCGGCCGCCGTGACAACAAGTACAAGGCCCGCATCAAGATCTTGGTCAAGGCCGAAGGCCAGGTCTATATCGACTCGGTGGAAGAAGAGTTCCGCCAGATCGTCGAGGTCGATGGCGGCCCGCACACCATCCCCCAGGCCGAGTTTGACCGCGTGGCGGCCTGCTTTGTGGCCCCCGACCTGTCGGGCTACCCGCAGGTCAACGCCACCGAGGCCAAGCACCAGCTGACCGAGCAAGGCGTGCGTGAGCCAGCCTTTGGCCGCTGGGTGAGCCGCAATGTGCGCGCCCACCAAAACCCGCAGCTGCGCGCGGTGGTGCTGTCGTTCAAGCGCGTCGGCCAGGCGCCGGGCGATGCCTCGGGCGAGCAGCTCGATGCGCTGGCCCAGCTGGTGGACCAGTTCTCCGCCGGCGAAGCCCGTGTGACCCACGACCAGAACGTGGTGCTGCCCTGGGTGCATGTGAGCCAGCTGCATGCGCTGTGGCTGCAGGCCAAGGCCCTGGGCCTGGCCAGCACCAATGTGGACCTACTGACCGACATGATCGCCTGCCCCGGCGGTGACCTCTGCGCCTTGGCCAATGCCCGCAGCCTGCCGATTGCAGCGGCCATCACCGAGCGCTACCAGGACCTGGACGAGCTCGACGACATCGGCGACATCGACCTGCATATCAGCGGCTGCATCAACAGCTGCGGCCACCACCACAGCGGCCATATCGGCATCCTGGGCGTCGACAAGGACGGCAAGGAGTGGTACCAGATCACCGTGGGCGGCTCCGATGGCGCCACCTTGTCGGGCGCGCCCCAGGCTGGCAAGGCCATTGGCCCCTCGTTCAGCGCTGCCGAAGTGCCCGGCGTGATCGAAGCCGTGCTGACAGCCTACCGCGATCTGCGGGGCAACGGCGAGCTGTTTATCGACACCGTGCGCCGCGTGGGCCTGGACCCCTTCAAGGAAGCGGGCAAGTCCGCCCGCCTGCCCGAAGCCGCTGACACCGCCGCAGAAACCACCCAAGCCTGAGCATTGAGCAGAACAACGATGAGCATTCCGAACGATTTCCAGATCCTGGCCGCCGGTGACCACCAGCCCGCTGGCGAAGGCGACCGCAGCGTGCTGCTGCTGGCCAACGATGCCGATGCGCTGCAAGTCTCGCTCGATGGCGTGGCGCGCATTGACCTCGACTTTCCGTCTTTCACCGATGGCCGCGCGTTCAGCCAGGCCTACCTGCTGCGCCGCCGCCGTGGCTTCAAGGGCGATATCCGTGCGCTGGGCGATGTGCTGATCGACCAGCTGGTGCAGATGCACCGCACCGGCTTCAGCAGCGCGGTGCTCAAGGAAGGCGTGGACGTGGCCGATGCTGCGCGCCAGTTCGAGCGTTTTGCCGGGTTCTACCAAGGCGACGTGGAAGCCAAGCCCCATTTTGACCAGGCCGCCGCATGAGCACGACCACCCTCCCCCCCCAAGAACTGGCCCGCGTGAATGCCGAGCTGGGCAAGGACGCCGCAGCCCTGGTGCGCTGGGCGCTGTCGCTGGGCCAGACCAGCATCGTGACCACCAATTTCCGCCCCTTTGAAGCGGTGATCCTGCACCTGGTGAGCCAGGTCCAGCCCGATGTGCCCGTGGTCTGGATGGACAACGGCTACAACACCGAGGCCACCTACCGCTTTGCCGACGAGGTGACGCGCCAGCTGGGGCTGAACCTGCAGATCTACCTGCCACGCCGCTCGCGCGCCCACCGCGAAGCCATTGAAGGCGCGACACCTGCGCTGGATGACCCGCGCCACGCCGCCTTTACCGAAGAGGTCAAGCTCGAGCCCTTTGCCCGGGCGCTGCGCGAGACCCAGCCGCGCGTGTGGTTTACCGCGCTGCGCGCCACCGACACGGCCGTGCGTGCCCAGATGGATCCGGTCAGTCTGAACCCCGATGGCCTCATCAAGGTCGCACCCCTGCTGCACTGGTCGTCCAAGGATCTGTACGACTACTGCGAACAACACGGTCTGCCCAACAACTTCGACTATGTGGATCCCACCAAGGGCGAAGACAACCGCGAATGCGGCCTGCACATTGCGCACTGATATCGCCCACTGACCGCATGCAGCCCGCCCGACAAGAAAGTCTATCCGATATGAACGCCCGTGTTGAAACCGATGTGCTCAACCACCTGAGCAACCAGCACCTCGATGCGCTGGAAGAAGAAACCATCTTTATCCTGCGCGAAGTGGCAGCCGCCTTTGAGCGCCCAGCGCTGCTGTTTTCCGGCGGCAAGGATTCGCTGGTGATGCTCAAATGCGCCGAAAAAGCCTTTGGCGCCGGCCGCATCCCCTACCCCTTGCTGATGATCGACACCGGCCACAACTTCCCCGAAGTGACCGATTTCCGCGATCTGCGCGCCAAGGAACTGGGTGCCGATCTGATCGTGCGCAGCGTCGAGGACTCGATGGCGCGCGGCACCGTGCGCCTGGCCCACCCAGGCGAATCGCGCAATGTGCACCAGTCGGTGACCTTGCTCGAAGCGATCGAGGAGTTCCGCTTTGACGCGCTGATTGGCGGCGCCCGCCGCGACGAGGAAAAGGCCCGCGCCAAGGAACGCATCTTCAGCCACCGCGACAGCTTTGGCCAGTGGCAGCCCAAGGCCCAGCGCCCCGAGCTCTGGACCCTGTTCAACACCCGCCTGGCTCCGGGCGAGCATTTCCGCGTGTTCCCGATCAGCAACTGGACCGAGCTCGATGTCTGGCAGTACATTGCCCGCGAAAACATCGCGCTGCCCAGCCTCTACTACGCCCACCAGCGCGACGTGGTCGAGCGCAAGGGCCTGCTCGTGCCCATCACGCCGCTCACCCCCGCCCGCGACGGCGAAACCGTCGAGAGCCGCACCGTGCGCTTCCGCACCGTCGGCGACATCACCTGCACCTGCCCGGTGAGCAGCGATGCCGCCTCGGCCGACGATATCGTGCTGGAGACCCTGGCTGCCGATGTGAGCGAGCGAGGTGCTACCCGCATGGACGACAAGACCAGCGATGCCTCGATGGAAAAGCGCAAGAAAGACGGATACTTCTGATGACTACCGATACCCTGACTGCCGTGCGCACCCCTGCCCAAGACCACCTGCACACCGCATCGGCGCTGCGCTTTATCACCTGCGGCTCGGTCGATGATGGCAAATCCACCTTGATCGGCCGCCTGCTGGTAGACAGCAAATCGGTGCTGCAAGACCAGCTCGCCGGCGTGCAGCGCAGCGGCGAGACCGACCTGGCCCTGCTCACCGATGGCCTGTCCGCCGAGCGCGAGCAAGGCATCACCATCGATGTGGCCTACCGCTACTTCGCCACCGAAACGCGCAAGTTCATCATTGGCGATGCGCCCGGCCATGAGCAGTACACCCGCAACATGGTGACCGCTGCATCGAGCGCCGACGCCGCCGTGGTGCTGGTCGATGCCACCAAGCTGGACTGGCAAAACCCCCAGCTCGCGCTGCTGCCCCAAACCCGCCGCCACAGCCTGCTGGCCCATCTGCTGCGTGTGCACTCGCTGGTGTTTGCGGTCAACAAGCTCGATGCGGTGGCCGACCCGGCGCTGGCCTTTGCCAATATCCGCAATGCGCTGGCCGCCTTCGCCCAGGCGGCCGGCATCACCGTGGCAGCTACCATCCCCGTCTCGGCCCTGAAGGGCTGGAACGTGGTGACTGCGCACCCTGACTGGGCCGGCTACCAGGGCCCGAGCCTGCTGCAGCTGCTCGAGACGCTGCCGACCACGCCCGCTGACGCTGGCCAACCGCTGGCGTTTTCGGTGCAGTGGGTGGAGAAGTTCTCCGCCTCGGCCGACACCCACCAGGGCCGGCGCATTTTCTGGGGCCGCGTCGGCACCGGCGATGTGGAGCCCGGCACTGCGGTGCAGATTCTGCCCAGTGGCCAGCGCGCCAGCGTGGCCCAGGTGCTGGACCACACCCGCAAGCCCATCGCACGCGGCGCAGGCCAGAGCGCCGGCATCGTGCTGGACCGTGAGGTCGATGTCTCGCGCGGCGACTGGATCATTGCCGCCCCGGCAGCGGCTGCGGCCAGTGCCGCCGACAATGACTTTGACACCCCCGCCGAGCAGCCTGCCTGGCCCGCAACGCGCGAGATCACCGCCACCATCGCCTGGATGGACAACGAGCCCCTGCTGGCCGGCCGCGTCTACTGGGCGCTGCATGGCCGCCGCTGGATCAAGGCCAAGGTGCGCAAGGTGCTCAACCGCCTGGATATCAACACTTTGGAGCGTCAGGCGGCCGAGCAGCTCGAACCCAATGCCATCGGCCGGGTGGAGATCAGCCTGCAAGAAGCGATTCCGGCAGCGGCCTTTGTGCACTCGCGCGAGCTGGGCTCCTTGATCCTCGTGGACACGGCCTCCAACAGCACGGCCGCTGCGGTACTGGTGGAGTAAAGCCAGCAGTCCCGCAGTTAAAAACCACGTTATTCGGAGGTCGGCTAGGTGCTTGTGCACAAAAACCGTAAAATCCTCCGCTGTTTGTTTGTCTGAATCACTGGCGAAAACCATTCCATGACCCACGTCGTCACCGAAAACTGCATCAAGTGCAAATACACCGATTGTGTGGACGTCTGCCCTGTTGACTGCTTCCGCGAAGGCCCGAACTTCCTGACCATCGATCCGGACGAATGCATCGACTGCGCCGTCTGCATCCCCGAGTGCCCTGCCAACGCCATCTACGCTGAGGAAGATGTGCCCGCAGACCAGCTGGCCTTTATCAAGCTCAATGCCGAGCTGGCATTGGCCGATGGCTGGAAGAGCATCACCAAGCGCAAGGCGCCGATGGAAGGTGCCGACGAGGCCAACGGCCAGCCCGACAAGCTCAAGGACCTGATCCGCTGAGCCAGCTTATGCAGGGACACCGCAGCTTGATGCCCAGCCCCTGAACCCGCCAAGCCAGCCTCCGTGCTGGCTTTTTTATTGTTTGCGCCCACCCAGAGCCACCGCCATGCACAGCGCCGCCTTTGCCAACACCCCCCAGCCCCCGTACTACGCCGTCATCTTCACCTCGCAGCGCACCGACACCGAGCACCAGCCCTATGCCGACATGGCCGATGCGATGGTGCTGCTTGCCGAGCAGCAACCTGGCTTTCTGGGCGCCGAAAGCACCCGGGGCAGCGACGGCCTGGGCATCACCGTGTCGTACTGGCAGACCGAGGAAGACATCCGCCGCTGGAAGGCCCAGAGCGACCACCTGGTCGCCCAGCGCATGGGCGCCGAGCGCTGGTATGCACACTACCAGGTGCGGGTGGCCAAGGTGGAGCGGGCCTACGGCATGCAGCACGCCAGCGCAACCTGAACGAGGCCATGCCCTGCGCCATGGACCATGGCGCAGGGCATGCAGTTGGAGCCGATGGCCCGAGATTTACAGCTTGATCTCGCGGTGCTCGCCCATGCCATCGGGGCGTTCACCGGTCACCGCTGATTTGGCCATCTTGAACAGCTGCACCAGCTTGTTTTCTTTCACATCCCAGTATTCGGCAAAATCAACCCGCGCCACCAGGATCTGCAAATTGGGATCGGCCGGGCCATCGGGAAACCAAGCTTTAGCCATGGGGCTGAACAACTGCTCTTTCAGCGCCAGATCGTCACTGAGGGATCCCGTTGCCGATACCGAAACATAGCTGTCCTTATTGGGATCGGCGTAAGACACATTAATGGCGCTGGAGGTGCTGAGGCACCGCGACAAATCAGAGTCCCTACCCAGCAGGAAATACAGATTTTTATCCTCATCCATACCCTCTTTGTTGGCCGTGGTCATCGGCGCGGCATGCAGGCTGCCATGTTCATGCTGGTGGGTGATCATCGCAAAGCGAATGTCCTTGATCAGTTCCCACAATTTTTCACGCGGATTGTCTTGGGCCATGGCGCAACTCCTGTCGAATTGGAAAATTTCACTGTATCGACGGGTCTGCGCAGCCCATGTAAGGCAAACGCCCTCCCTCAGATCGGCGCTTGCAGGGTCTGGCTGTGCTGGCTTGGCGCTCCAGCTGTAGTCCCGGCTGGAGGCACAAGTTGATTCAACGCGGCCACAACCCCATGGGATGCGTGCCCAGACAGCCCCCAAGGAGCGCGCAATGCGCTCTTGCTGGAGACTCGGCTTAGCGTTCAGCCGCCGCCATCGCCACCACCACCTGCTGCAGCGCTGCCGGGTCTTCCATCGTCGACAGATCGCCCGTGTCGCGCTTCTCGGCCACCGCCTGCAGCGCGCGGCGCAGCAGTTTGCCGCTGCGCGTCTTGGGCAGCGTAGCGACAAAGTAGACGCGCGCCGGCCGCGCCACGGCACCGAGCTGGGCATCGACATGGTTGCAGACGGATTTTTCCAGCGCGCTGCAGGCGGCGCTGTCACCCGCCACCGCATTGCTGCGCGGCACGGCAAAGGCCAGCGCGACCTGGCCTTTCAAGGCATCGGCCACACCGACGACGGCAACTTCTGCAATATCGGGGTGGCCGGAGATGCTTTCCTCGATCTCGCGTGTGCCCAGGCGGTGGCCGGCGACATTGATCACATCATCGGTGCGGCCCAGGATAAAGTAGTAACCGTCCTTGTCGCGCACACCCCAGTCGAAGGTGCTGTAGACCAGGCGGCCGGGGATGCTCTTCCAGTAGGTGTTGACAAAGCGCTGGTCATCGCGCCAGACAGTCATCAGGCAGCCAGGGGGCAAGGGGCCTTCGATGGCGATCACGCCCTTTTGCATCGGCTCTACCAGCTCGGCGCCGGTATCGCCATCGATCAGCTTGATATGGTAGCCAAACACGGCCTTGCCCGGGCTGCCAAAGCGCGATGGCTGGGGTTCAATGCCGTTGCACAGCGTCAGGATCGGCCAGCCGGTCTCGGTCTGCCAGTAGTTGTCGATGATGGGGCGCCCGATGGCGCCGCTGATCCAGCTGGCTGTGGGCTCATCGAGCGGCTCGCCGGCCAGCCACAGCGCCTGCAGGCTGCTCAGGTCGTACTTGCTGAGGTACTCAGGGTCCTGCTTTTTGAGCACACGGATCGCGGTGGGCGCCGAGAACATGTGCGTGACCTTGTATTTCTCGACCAGGCTCCACCAGATGCCCGGGTCCGGGCGCAGCGGCACACCCTCGTACATGAGGGTGGCCATGCCGCCAATCAGCGGCGCATAGATGATGTAGCTGTGGCCCACGACCCAGCCGATATCGCTGGTGCAAAAAAAGGTCTGGCCGGGCTTCGCATCGAAGATCGCCGGCAGGCTGGCGGCCAGCGCTACCGTGTAGCCGCCGGTGTCGCGCTGCACGCCCTTGGGCTTGCCGGTGGTGCCGCTGGTGTAGAGCGTGTAGCTGGGGTGGGTGGCCTCTACCCATTCGCAGGGCACCTGCGCATCCAGATGCTGGGCACGCAGATCGGCCCAGAGGTGGTCGCGGCCCGGCACAAGCTGCATGGGGGCCAGGCCCCGGTCCACCATCAGCACCGCCTGGGGTTGGTGACTGGCCAGCGCAATGGCCTCGTCCAGCAAGGGCTTGTAGGGCACAACTTTGCCGGCGCGCGAGCCGGCATCGGCGCTGATGATGACCGTGGGCTGGGCATCGTCAATGCGGGTGGCGAGCGAGCCCGAGGCAAAGCCGCCAAACACCACCGAATGGATGGCGCCGATGCGCACGCTGGCCAGCATCGCGATGGCGGCCTCGGCAATCATCGGCATGTAGATCTGCACACGGTCGCCCTTTTTGACGCCCAGCGCCAGCAGCGCTGCGGCCATGCGCTGCACCTCGCGGTGCAGCTCGGCATAGCTGTAGCTGCGCTCGGTATTGGTCTCGGTCGATACCGCAATCAGCGCGGCCTGGTCGCCGCGCTCGGCCACATGGCGGTCGATGGCGTTGTGGCAAAGGTTGGTCTGGCCGCCGACAAACCAGCGCGCAAATGGCGGGTTGCTGTAGTCACAGATCTGCTGGGGCGGCACATGCCAGTCGATGCGCTGGGCCTGCTCGGCCCAGAAGGCATCGCGGTCGTGGATCGAGCGGGCGTAAAAGTCGGCAAAACGGCTCATCGAAGTCTGTCTCCATCTTTTGTTGTGCAGCCATTATTTCCCTTTGTCTTGCATACCGCTGACAAATGTGCGCAGGGCTGCGCCGGCCAGCCTGTGGTTTTCCCGCATACACGCGAGCAGCCCAGAGGGGCTTTTGCAGCGCCCTGCACAGTTTCCGCGCTGGCTGGCCCGGCCGGGCTGCGGCATCGCGCACAATCAGCGGCATGGCGCACCGCCCCGGTGCTGCGGCGCGCCGGATGACGAAGGATGTCCCATGCTCAATGGCTTGTGGCTGGGTTTTTTTGTGGTGGCGGCCTTGGCCGCATTCGCGCAGTGGCTGCTGGGCGGCAATGCGCAGATTTTTGGCGACATGGTGCAGGCGCTGTTTGCCATGGCCAAGCTTTCGGTCGAGGTGATGGTGCTGCTGTTTGGCACGCTCACGCTCTGGCTGGGCTTTTTGAAGATTGCCGAAAAGGCTGGCTTGGTCGATATGCTGGCCCGCTGGCTCGCGCCCTTGTTTGCCCGGCTGATGCCCGATGTGCCGCGCGGCCACCCGGCCCTGGGCCTGATGACCCTGAACTTTGCCGCCAACGCGCTGGGGCTGGACAACGCCGCCACCCCCATCGGCCTCAAGGCCATGCGCGCGCTGCAAGAGATCAACCCCTCGCCCACCGCGGCCAGCAATGCGCAGATTCTGTTTCTGGTGCTCAATGCCTCGTCGCTGACCCTGCTGCCGGTGACCATCTTCATGTACCGCATGCAGCAAGGCGCGCCCGACCCAACCCTGGTCTTTCTGCCGATCTTGCTGGCCACCTCGGTCTCGACGCTGGTGGGCTTGGTGTCGGTGGCCATCGTGCAGCGCCTGCCGCTGTGGCACCCGGTGGTACTGGCCTATCTGCTGCCGGTGGGCCTGGTGCTGGCCGGATTCATGGCCTTTTTGGCGACCTTGACGTCCACGGCGATGGCGCAGGTGTCGTCCCTCCTGGGCAACCTGACCTTGTTTGGCCTGGTGGTGCTGTTTGTCGTGGTGGGCGCGCTGCGCAAGGTGCCCGTGTACGAGAGCTTTATCGAAGGCGCCAAGGAAGGCTTTGATGTCGCCAAGGGCCTGCTGCCCTACCTGGTGGCCATGCTCTGCGCCGTGGGCCTGTTCCGCGCCTCCGGCGCGCTGGGCTATGCGCTCGACGGCATCCGCTGGCTGGTCGACCTGAGCGGCATGGACACGCGCTTTGTCGATGCGCTGCCCACTGCGCTTGTCAAGCCGTTCTCGGGCAGCGCCGCGCGCGCCATGCTGATCGAGACCATGCAAAGCCATGGCGTGGACAGCTTCCCGGCGCTGGCCGCCGCCATCATCCAGGGCAGCACCGAGACCACCTTCTATGTGCTGGCGGTGTACTTTGGCGCCGTGGGCATACAGCGCGCGCGCCATGCGGTACCTTGCGCGCTGCTGGCTGAGTTCTCGGGCGCGGTGGCCGCCATTGTGGTTTGCTACCAGTTCTTTGGTTGATTGCAGACGAGACGTCTTCAGGAGTTGCCATGACCAGCAGCAGCGCAGATGTCCAGATTTTCAGCGCCGCCTGGGATCGTGCCTGGCAGGACCTGGGCCTGACCCCGGCCACGGATGCCTTGCCGCAGCTGTTGGCAGCGCATGCCGGGCCTGATCGCCATTACCACGGCCTGCAGCATATTGCCGAATGCCTGCAATGGCTGGAGCAATTGCGCCCACAGGTAGCGCAGCCGGCGGAGCTGGCGCTGGCTTTGTGCTTTCACGACGCGATTTATGACCCGCAGGCCAAGGACAATGAGCTGCGCAGTGCCCAGTGGGCGCAAGCGGTGCTGCAGTCAGCAGGTGCCGAGCCAGATGCGGTGCTGCGCGTTGATGCGCTGATCATGTCCACCTGCCATTTCCTGCCCGCGCAAGCGCAGCTGCCCGAAGACAGCGCCTGGATGCTGGATATTGATTTGTCCATCCTGGGCGCGCCCGCCGCGCGTTTTGCGCAGTACCAGGCGCAGATCCAGGCCGAATATGCCTGGGTGCCCGCTGCCGACTATGCGCTGCGCCGACAGGCGGTGCTGCGCAGCTTTTTGCAGCGCCCGGCCATTTACCAGACGGTGACCATGCAGGCCCGGCTGGAGGCGCAGGCGCGCGATAACCTGCAGCAGGCGCTGGCGGTAGCCTGATTCAATACCGCTCAGGCATCGGGCATGATCGCATCGGCCCAGTCGTAGAGGGTGCCGAGAATCTCTTCGGCGCGCTCATCAGCGGTTTCGGACAGCTGGTCGATCTCGGCAAACATCTGCTCGGCTGTGCGCGCGCCGCCCAAGCCCTCTTGCAAAAAGGCAACGCGCAGCTCCAGCCAGCGCTGCTGCTCATCAGGCGTCAAGGAATCAGGAAAATTGCGCGCCCGGTAGCGGAACAGCAGCTCATGCAGGCGCTCATCGTCAAAACCAGGCTTGGCCACAGCCAGCTCCTGCGGGTGCATGGTGGTCAGCTGGGTCAGGCGGCGGCGGTCGCCCTGGCCGATAAAGCCGCTGTACAGATCCTGGTCCACATCCACACCTTCGAGCGGCGGGCGGTCAAACACGGCAGCCCAGGTGGCGCTCATATCGGGCAGATCGCGGGCAATCGCGGCATGGCGCAGCGCCTGGTCCATGTCGATCTGCCAGCGGGCGGCCTGCTCGGCGCTGAGCGTACGCAGGCTGCTGACCACCATCGGCGATTTGTTCAGGTGCACCGTCTTGATCGGCAGACGCGCCATGCCTTCGGGCAGATCCGCCGCCGCACTGAACATGCGCAGGCGCATCTCGTCGACCGACAGCTCAGCGAGGTGGCTCGGGTCCTGCGCCAGGTCCCAGGCGATGATCTCGTTCTTGTTCGTCGGGTGCTGGGCCAGCGGCCAGGCCACGGCAATGCAGCCGCGCTCGACCCCATACATGCCCGAGACATGCAAAAAAGGCCGGGCATTGGCGGGGGTGGCCGGCAGGGCCAACTCCTGCATCACGCGGTCCTTTTTGTGCAGGCCCAGCGCAAAATCAAACAGGCGCGGCTGCAGGCTTTTGATGAGGCGCGCCAGGCCAATGGTGGCGCGCACATCGCTCAGCGCATCGTGCGCCGACTCATGCAGGATGCCGTTGGCGCGGGCCAGGTCTTCGAGCTTGAAGCTGACCGAGCCGTCGTCCTTTAGGGGCCACTGGATGCCTTCGGGGCGCAGCGCATAGACCATGCGCACGACATCAAGCAGATCCCAGCGGCCGCAGCCGTTTTGCCATTCGCGGGCATAGGGGTCACGCAGGTTGCGCCACAGCATGTAGCGCGTCACCTCGTCGTCAAAACGGATGGTGTTGTAGCCCACGCCAATGGTGCCCGGGCGGCCCAGCTCGGCCTCTACGGCCGCAGCAAACTGGTGCTCGGGCACGCCCTGCTCCAGGCAGTGCTGGGGCGTGAGGCCGGTGATCAGGCTCGCCTGGGGGCTGGGCAGGTAGTCAAGCGCAGGCTGGCAGTAAAGCATGACCGGCTCGCCGATCTCGTTGAGATCCATGTCCGTGCGGATGCCGGCAAACTGCGCGGGGCGGTCACGGCGCGGCACGGCGCCAAAGGTTTCGTAGTCATGCCAGAAAAAGCTGGCGGAGGCGGACGAGGAATTCTGCATGCCCGCTAGTATGCCTGCTCCGGTCACTGCCGCAGAGCAACGTGGGCCCGCAACTACAGAAGCGGCGAGAACAAGCGCGCGATCGAATCACCCAGCCGGGGCAAAAAGCGCTGCTTGCGGCGCGAAGCCACCTGTTTGGAACGCATCAGGTCGGTGTTGAACTGGTCCTGCAGCCGGGCGTTCAGCTCCGGCCCATAGCCAATCGCGCAGACCTCGTAGTTCAGGCGAAAGCTGCGGTTGTCAAAGTTGGCCGTGCCGATGATGGTCAGGTTGTCATCGACCACCAAGGTCTTGGAGTGCAGCATGCGCGCGCTGTATTCGTAGACCTTGGCACCGGCGCTGATCAGCTCCTCGTAGTACGAGCGGGCAGCGGCCGTCACAAAGATCGAATCGGATTTCTCCGGCACCAGCAGCCGCACATCGACGCCGCGCAGCGCAGCGCTGGTCAGCGCATACATGGCGGGCTCGGTCGGCACAAAGTAGGGCGTGGTCAGCCAGACCCGCACGGTGGCCGACTGGATGGCGGCGACATGGGCGCGGTGGATGGGCTCGGTGGGGTTGTCCGGGCCCGAGCTCACCAGCTGCATCGCATGGGGGCCATCGGGCATATCGGGCAGCAGCAAGTCCAGGTTGGCAGGCATGTCCTGGGCCGACTTCTCCAGCGCATAGGCCCAGTCTTCCAAGAAGGTGGTCTGCAGCCAGGTGACGATGGGCCCCGCCATGCGAAGGTGCACATCGTGGTAGGCATTGGTGTTGACGCGGCGGTCTTCTTCATCGGTGATATTGACGCCGCCGGTAAAGCCGATCTGGCCGTCCACCACCAGGATCTTGCGGTGGCTGCGGAAGTTGATCACCGGGCGCAGGCGCCTGCCGATGCGTGTGGGGTGGAAGACCGCAAACTCGCCGCCCGCCTCCAGCAAGGGCGCGATGAACTTGCGGTTGACGCGCTTGGAGCCCAGCGCATCGACCAGCATGCGCACCTTGATCCCCGCCTTGGCGCGCTCGACCAGCGCATCGCGCAGGCGCGTGCCGGTCTGGTCGGGCTCGAAAATATAGTATTCCAGGTGCACATGGTGGCGGGCCTGGGCGACGTCTTCCAGAATCCGGTCAAAGGTGGCCGCGCCGCCGCTCAATAGTTCCACGCTTTCGGCCGAGGTGATCGGGAAGCCGCAGGTGGCCTCGACCAGCTTGACCATCTCGCGCAGCTGGGCAGGCGCCTCGGGCTGGCCGTCGCGGATGCGGCGCGTGGTCTCGCGCACATGGTTTTTGTTGCGTGCGCGCAGGCGTTTGATGCGCTGGCGCTTCATGCGCTGCGGGCCGATGAAGTAATACACGATCAGCCCCACCACGGGCAAGGAGCCCATGGACAGCAGCCAGCCCAAGGTGGCCACCGGCGCGCGGCGCTGCATCAAAATCCAGATACCCACCACGCCGAGGTAGATCGGCCAGATCACGGACAGCAGCGCGACGATATTTTCCTTGGTCAGATACGGAGAGAGGGACGCCACAGCAGCGCGCTCCTGTTGAGGGGACTGCCCAGTGTAGCCTGCCACCGTGACAGTCCCACGCAAAAAAACAGCCGCATGGAGCGGCTGCTTTTGTCCTCAAGGCGCGGGGGCCTCAATCGGCGGCGACTTCCTCTTCAGGCTCGGCCGGCTCTTGCTTGGCGCGCTCCTTCTTGGGCAGCGGCTGGATGTCGAGCATCACCTCGGGCTTGTCGGCGTTGCTGTCGTCCCAGTCGACGCTCAGGCGCCCACCATCGGTCAGGCGACCAAACAGCAGCTCGTCGGCCAGCGATCGGCGGATCGTGTCCTGGATCAGGCGCTGCATCGGCCGCGCACCCATCAGCGGATCGAAGCCGGTCTTGGCCAAGTGCTTGCGCAGCTTGTCGCTGAACGTGACCTCGACCTTCTTCTCGGCCAGTTGCTGCTCGAGCTGGAGCAGGAACTTGTCGACCACGCGCAAAATGACCTGCTCGTCGAGTGGCTTGAAGCTGACGATGGCGTCCAGCCGGTTGCGGAACTCGGGCGTGAACAGGCGCTTGATGTCGCCCATCTCGTCGCCCGCCGCGCGCGGGTTGGTAAAGCCAATGACGGCCTTGTTCATCGTCTCGGCGCCCGCATTGGTGGTCATGATGATGATCACATTGCGGAAGTCGGCCTTGCGTCCGTTGTTATCGGTCAAGGTGCCGTGGTCCATCACCTGCAGCAGCACATTGAAGATATCCGGATGCGCCTTCTCGATTTCGTCGAGCAGCAGCACCGCATGGGGCTTCTTGGTCACCGCCTCGGTCAGCAGGCCACCCTGGTCGAAACCGACATAGCCGGGCGGCGCGCCGATCAGGCGCGAAACCGCATGGCGCTCCATGTACTCGGACATGTCAAAGCGGATCAGGTCGATGCCCAGGATATAGGCCAGCTGCTTGGCAGCTTCGGTCTTGCCGACACCCGTGGGGCCCGAGAACAGGAACGAACCAATCGGCTTGTCCACCTTGCCCAGGCCGGAACGCGCCATCTTGACGGCCGAGGCCAGCACTTCGAGGGCCTTGTCCTGGCCAAAGACCACGCTTCGCAGGTCGCGCTCCAGGGTCTGCAGCTTGCCGCGGTCGTCATTGCTGACATTGGCCGGCGGAATGCGGGCGATCTTGGCGACGATCTCTTCGATCTCGGTCTTGCCAATGGTTTTCTTGCGCTTGGAGGGCGCCAGGATGCGCTGCGCGGCACCGGCCTCATCGATCACGTCAATCGCCTTGTCGGGCAGATGGCGGTCATTGATGAACTTGGCCGACAGCTCAGCGGCTGCCTGCAAAGCGGCCACCGCGTACTTGACGTTGTGGTGCTCTTCGAAGCGGGATTTGAGGCCCTTCAGAATATCGATGGTTTCGGGCACGGTCGGCTCGACCACATCGACCTTCTGGAAGCGGCGCGACAGTGCTGCATCCTTCTCGAAGATGCCACGGTACTCGGTGAAGGTGGTCGCACCGATGCACTTGAGCTGGCCGCTTGACAGCGCAGGCTTGAGCAGGTTGGACGCATCCAAGGTGCCGCCCGATGCCGCACCGGCACCGATCAGGGTGTGGATCTCGTCGATGAACAAGATCGCATGGGGCTTGTCCTTCAAGGCCTTGAGCACGCCTTTCAAGCGCTGCTCAAAATCGCCCCGGTACTTGGTGCCCGCCAACAGCGAGCCCATGTCCAGCGAGTAGACGGTAGCCTCGGCCAGCACTTCGGGCACATCTTCTTGCGTGATGCGCCATGCCAGACCCTCGGCAATCGCCGTCTTGCCCACGCCGGCCTCACCCACCAAGAGCGGGTTGTTCTTGCGGCGGCGGCACAGGATCTGGATCGTGCGCTCGACCTCGTACTGGCGGCCGATCAGCGGATCGATCTTGCCATCCTTGGCCTGCTGGTTCAGGTTGACGGTGAACTGCTCCAGCGGCGAGGCCTTTTCAGCGCGCTCGGCGTTGTTGCTACCCACCTCTTCCGCATCCGAGCTGGACTCGGACTTGGGCAGCTCGGGCGTGTCGTTCTTCTTGATGCCATGGGCGATGTAGTTGACCACATCGAGGCGCGTGACGCCCTGCTGGTGCAGGTAGTACACGGCATGCGAGTCTTTTTCGCCAAAAATGGCCACCAGCACATTGGCGCCGGTCACTTCCTTCTTGCCATTGCCGGTGCTTTGCACGTGCATGATGGCGCGCTGGATCACGCGCTGGAAACCCAGGGTCGGCTGGGTGTCCACCTCGTCCTCACCGGCCACCTGCGGGGCATTGTCCTTGATGAAATTGGTCAGCGACGCGCGCAGGTCGTCGATATTGGCAGAGCATGCGCGCAACACCTCGGAAGCACTCGGGTTGTCCAGCAAGGCCAGCAGCAAATGCTCCACGGTGATGAATTCGTGGCGCTGCTGCCTGGCTTCGACAAAAGCCATGTGCAAGCTGACTTCCAGTTCCTGAGCAATCATTTGAAACTCCTTTATTGCTTGCCAAATACACTCAACTTGCTTCTAGATGAGGACCAGATTCCGTTATTCAACAGGCTCCGATACGGCTTGAAGCGGGTGACCCGCTCCGTTGGCGGCATCCATCACCTGCGCCACCTTGGTTTCGGCGATTTCATGCGAGTACACCCCGCAGACACCTTTCCCATCCAGATGGATCTTCAGCATGATCTGGGTGGCCGCTTCGCGGCTCTTGCCAAAAAAATGCTGCAGTACCTCAATCACAAACTCCATCGGCGTGAAATCATCGTTGAGCATGACCACCTGGTACATCTTCGGTGGCTCCACCCGCTGGGCGATGCGCTCGACCACCAGCGCCCCCCCGCCGTCCTCCGGAGGCTGGGGCGTTGCAGGCAGATTCGGCGAGGGAGGAACAACAGGTTTCGTGGCCATTGAGATCATTCTATAAGGCTAAATTTCCACATGGACAAAGATGGTGATGCTTTTATGAACTTCAATACAGCGGCGCCAGCAACGGCTGGTGCTGCGTATTTTCAACCCGGGCAAAACCTTTCTTAGGCCATGCTTTCGTAAACGATTTTGATGGCTTCGTGGCCCGCTTCCTGGGACCAGGCCGCCATGGCCTGGTCGCTGGGGAAGAAGCGCGCGGCATCGCCCAGGTTGAGTTCCACCCCGGCCCGCGTCTGGCCCTGGCCGCAGACGACGCCCAGGCGGATCTTGAGGCCGTGGCGCAGCAGGCCTTCGTCGGTGTGCTCCTCGACTGCGGGAAACTCCTGAATCAGCCGCGCAACATCGGGCTGGTGGCGGTCGGTGTTGACCAGCAGGTAGCGGCCAAAGCGCGCCCGAGCCTCGGCCAGGCCCCAGACATGCTGTGCCTTGGCGCGCAGGCCGCCGCTGAAGCGATCCAAACCCACGCGGGCGCTCAGGATGACGAACTCGTCGTCCTTGAGTTGCTCTTTGTGGCGACTCCAGGTGGCTTCGTCGATCGAGCCCTCAATGACCGATGATTTGTCGTCGATCTTGAACAGCACCATCTTGCCCCGCTGGCCGTTGATGACCCGCAGCTCGCTGATGATGCCCGCCACCGTCTGGGGCTCGCGGCTGTCCTTGAGTTGGGAGATGGGGGTGCGCACAAACTGACGCACTTCCAGCTCCACCTCGTCAAACAAATGGCCCGAGAGGTAGAAACCGATGGCGGTCTTCTCCTGCACCAGGCGCTCCTTGATGCCCCAGGGCAGCACATCGGCCAGCGGCGGCTCCTGGGTGCTCGATCCCACGGCGTCATCGCCCATCATGTCAAACAGGCCGCCCTGGTTGGCGTTGGCATGGGTGGTGGCGGCAAATTCGAAGGCCACATCGACCGATTCGATCAAGGCGCGGCGGTTGAGCTGGATGCTGTCAAAGGCACCGCCCTTGATCAGCGCCTCGACCGTGCGCTTGTTGAGCTTGCTGCGGTCCACGCGCAGGCAAAAGTCAAACAGGCTCTTGAACGGGCCCTTGGTATCGCCCTGCGGCCCCGTGCCCTTGCCTTCGCGCGCGGCCACAATCGCCTCGATGGCGGCCTGGCCGGTGCCCTTGATGGCGCCCAGGCCGTAGCGGATCACCTTGTCGGTCACCGGCTCAAAGCGGTGGTGGCCCCGGTTCACATCGGGCATCTCAAAAGTTACGCCCATCTTCAGCGCGTCTTCGTACAGCACCTTGAGCTTGTCGGTGTTGTCCATTTCCACGGTCATATTGCCGCAGTAGAACTCCGCCGTGTAGTGCACCTTGAGCCAACCGGTGTGGTAGGCCAGCAGCGAGTAGGCAGCGGCGTGCGACTTGTTGAAGCCGTAGCCGGCAAACTTCTCCATCAAATCGAACACTTCGTCGGCCTTGGCCTCGTCGATGCCGATCTTGGAGGCCCCTTCGCGGAAGGTGGCACGGTGCTGCACCATCTCCTCGACCTTTTTCTTGCCCATCGCGCGGCGCAGCAAGTCGGCGCCGCCCAGGCTGTAGCCGCCCAGCACCTGGGCAGTCTGCATCACCTGCTCCTGGTAGACCATGATGCCGTAGGTCTCGGACAGCACCTTCTCGACCAGCGGATGCGGGTACTCCACCACTTCCTTGCCGTGCTTGCGCGCCACAAAGCTGGGGATCAGGTCCATCGGGCCCGGGCGGTAGAGCGCATTCAGCGCAATCAGGTCTTCCAGGCGGCTGGGCTTGGCTTCCTTGAGCATCTGCTGCATGCCGCGCGATTCAAACTGGAACACGGCCTCGGTCTTGCCGGCCGAAAAGAGCTGGTAGGTACGGGCGTCGTCAAGCGGGATTTCCTCGAACTTGAAGTTCTCCTGCCCCTTGTGGCGCTTGATGATGAATTCGCGCGCGATCTCCAGAATCGTCAAGGTCGCCAGACCCAAGAAGTCGAACTTGACCAGGCCCACGGCCTCGACGTCGTCCTTGTCATACATGGCCACCGCCGAGGTACTGCCCGGCTGCTGGTAGAGCGGGCAAAAATCGGTCAGCTTGCCCGGCGCAATCACCACGCCCCCGGCGTGCATGCCGATATTGCGGGTCATGCCCTCGAGCTTTTGCGCCATCTCGATCAGGGTCTTGACGTCCTCTTCCTTCTCGATGCGCTCGGCCAGGATCGGCTCTTCCTTGATCGCATAGGTGTACTTGTCGCCGTCCTTCGGAGGATTGGGCGGGTACTTCAAGGTCACATGCAGGCCCGGCTTGTTCGGGATCAGCTTGGAGATGCCATCGCAAAAGCCATAGCTCATGTCCAGCGCACGGCCCACGTCGCGGATGGCCGCGCGCGCAGCCATCGTGCCGAAGGTGGCAATCTGGCTCACCGCATTGCGGCCGTAGAGGTCCTTCACATAGTCGATCACCCGGTCCCGGTTGGCCTGGCAGAAGTCCACGTCAAAGTCGGGCATCGAGACGCGCTCTGGGTTCAGGAAGCGCTCGAACAGCAGGTTGTAGTGGATCGGGTCCAAGTCGGTGATCTTGAGCACATAGGCCACCAACGAGCCCGCCCCCGATCCCCGGCCCGGCCCCACCGGGCAGCCATTGTTCTTGGCCCAGTTGATAAAGTCCGCCACGATCAGGAAGTAGCCGGGAAAACCCATCTTCAAGATGATGCCGAGCTCGAAATCCAGGCGCTCGATGTACTTAGGACGTTCGGCGTCCCGTTTGGCCTCGTTCGGGAACAGCAGCTGCAGACGGTCCTCGAGCCCGTCGAACGAGGCCTGGCGGAAATACTCGTCGATCGGCATGCCATTGGGCGTGGGGAAATCGGGCAGAAAGTACTTGCCCAGCTGCAGGGTCACGCTGCAGCGGCGCGCAATCTCGGCGGTATTGGCAATGGCGCTGGGCAGGTCGGCAAACAAGGCCTCCATCTCGGCAGCGGTCTTGAGGTACTGGTCGCGGGTAAAGCGCTTGACGCGCTTTTTATTGCCCAAGGTCTCGCCCTCGGCAATACAGACGCGGGCTTCGTGCGATTCGAAATCGGCCGGTTTGGTGAACTGCACCGGATGCGTGGCCACGACCGGCAGCTTCAGGTTAGCGGCCAGCGCCACGGCAGCGGCCACATGGCTTTCGTCATCGGCGCGGCCAGCGCGCTGCAGCTCGATATAGAAACGGTGCGGAAACAGGCTGGCCAGGCGCAGCGCTACGCCCCGGGCGGCCTTTTCATCGCCGCGCATCAGCGCCTGGCCCACGGGCCCGGCTTGCGCGCCCGACAGCACGATCAGGCCCTCGGACAGCTCCTCGAGCCAGGCCCAGGTGCACTGGGGCTGGGCCTTGACGGTATCGGCCATCCAGATGCGCGCCAGGATCTCGGACAGATTCAGATAACCCTGCTGGCTCTGGATCAGCACGATGATGCGTGAGAGCGGGCCACCGGCCACCTCGGGCTCCAGCGCCAGCTCGGCGCCCAGAAGGGGTTTGACACCTGCGCCGCGCCCGGCTTTGTAAAACTTGATGGCGCCAAACAGGCTGTTCAGGTCGGTGAGCGCCATCGCCGGCTGGCTATCACCCGCAGCAAACTTGATCAAATCGCCCACGCGATTGGTGCTGTCGATGATGGAAAACTCGGAATGGATGCGAAGGTGTACGAACATATCCCTGCATTGTAGGAAAGCCGCAGCACCGCCGCTGCAAACCATGGCATATCTGGCGCGGAATGTTACACAGCCCTACAGGCGACAAGTCCGGCTCTGCGGCAGCGGGCTGCGCGCCGATTACAATGGCCCAGATCAGAGGGCGCGGCACGGGCTGCCCCGCTGCGTGGCGGGCTTTGCCGCCCCACGCAGTTTTTCAGCTTTCCGTCCATGGATTTCAAGCCAAAAATGCTGTTTGCGTACCCCAAATCGAAGGTTCCCGCTATCGCTTCCGTAGCACTTGCCGCTTTGCTGGCAGGCTGTTCATCGACCGATGTGGATCCCACCGCCGGCTGGAGCCCGAACAAGATTTATTCGGAAGCGCGTGACGAGGCCTCCTCGGGCTCGTTCGACAAGGCCATTCCGCTGTATGAAAAGCTCGAAGGCCGTGCCGCCGGCACCGCGATGGCGCAGCAAGCCCAGCTGGAAAAGGCCTATTCCCAGTACAAGAGCGGTGAAAAGGCCCAGGCCATTGCCACCTTGGACCGCTTTGTCAAGCTCCACCCGGCGAGCGAAGGCGTGGACTATGCGCTCTACCTCAAGGGCCTCGTCAACTTCAACGAAAACCTGGGTCTTTTCTCCTGGGTGTCCAAGCAGGACCTGTCCGAGCGCGACCAGAAGGCCGCCAAGGACTCTTTCGAGTCCTTTCGCGAGCTGACCACGCGCTTTCCCGAGTCCAAGTACGCACCCGACGCCGAAAAGCGCATGCGCTACATCGTCAACTCGCTGGCCCAGTACGAAGTGCATGTCGCCCGCTACTACTATGAGCGCGGCGCCTATGTGGCCGCCATCAACCGCGCGCAAGCCGCTATTGCCGACTACAAGGAAGTGCCCGCGCAAGAGGACGCGCTGTACATCCTGATGCTGTCCTACGAGCGCCTGAACATGGCCGACATGGCCGCTGACACCAAACGGGTGCTGGAAGCGAGCTACCCCAACACCCGCCTGCTGGCCAATGGCTTCCGCAAGGAAGAGCGCCCCTGGTGGAAGATGTGGTGATGCAACGCGCCTGAGGCGCGTTATTAGGTAGCCAAGCGGCTGCTGCAGGTCACCACTTGCAGCAGCCGTTTTCTTATGGACGGATCTCTTTTTCCGCCAAGGCCTGCAAGAATGCCGGCAAGGCCGCGTCATCCAGGCTGGGCAGCGGCGGCAGTGCTGCCAGCAAGGCAGCGCCATAGCTGCGGCTGTGCAGCCGCTCATCGGCAATCACCACCACACCCTGGTCGCTGGCAGACCGAATCAGCCGCCCAACACCCTGGCGCAGCTGCATCGCCGTTTGCGGCAGGACATAGCGCTCAAACGCATCGCGGCCCGCAGCCCGCAGCGCCTGCACGCGCGCTGCATGCAGCACATCATGGCGCGGCGGAAACGGCAGCTTGTCGATCACCAAGAGCTGCAGCGCCTCGCCAGGCAGGTCCACCCCCTCCCAGAGGCCGAGGGTACCGACCAGCACCCGGCCGGTCTTGCCGCCCGGCGCGGTTCGCATGGCCTGCAGCAGGCGGCGCTTGGGCTGCTCGCCCTGCTGCAGCACGCTGATGGCCAGGCCTTGCAACCCCAGGCGCAAGGCCTGGGCCAAGGCCTCCATCGCGGCCGTTGATGTGCACAGCACCATGCAGCGCCCACCCAGCGTCCTCAAGTGCGGCAGCAGCCATTGCGCCAGTGCCTGCGCGCGCTCGGCAGCCGCTGCATCGGCGCCGGGCAGGCCCTGGGGCACCACCAGCCGGGCCTGCTGCGCCCAGTCAAAATGGCTGCGCAAACGCAGGCTGGCAAGCATGGGCGCATCGCCAGTTTCGCTGTTGTCGCTGCGCAAGCCCAGCCCTTGCGCAAACCAGGTCAGAGCCTCGTCATTGCCCAAGGTGGCCGAGGTAAACAGCCAGCGCTGCACGCCCTGCCCCAGCCAGCTGCTGGCCTGCACCTGGGGGCCCAGCGCCTGCAACGCCTGCCACAGCCACAGGGGAGATTCGCGAAAGCCCTGGCGCCAGGCATAGCGCCCATGGGCCTGCAGGTCGCCCCCCTGGCCGGCGCGCACAAAACCGGGGGAATCCCACCAGCGCACCCGGTCCTGGCCGGCGCCCTGCGCCCACTGGCGCAAGGCCTGCAGCATCACATCGCCCTGGCCTGCGAGCTGGGCCACCACGGCGGCGCTGCCGGCCACCCCTTGCAAGGCAGCGACCAGGGCCGATAGCAGGTTGTGCAGGTTGACCAGCGCCTGGCGGCTTGTGGAGCGGCTTGCCGCATCGGTGGGTGCATCGGCGGGGCCCAGCAAGCGCTGCTCGGCCGCCATCCACTGCACCAGGGCCTGCTGCACCTGCTGCAGCAGGGCTTGCCAGGGTGCAAAGCCGCGCGCATGCAGGCCGGTCTCGCGCTCCACGGTCTGCAGGTAGTCGCGCATATCACCCACATTCAGGCCCTTGGCCAGCACTTTGAGGCCAATGGCCTGCAGCTGGTGGGCCTCGTCCATCACCATGGTTTGCGCTAGCGGCACAAAGCCGTGGCCCACGCCCAGCATCTGGCGGTGGCGCAGCTCGCTGAAAAACAGATGGTGGTTGATCACCAGAATATCGGCCTGCGCGGCGCGGGCCCGGGCCTGGTTGGAGAAGCAGCGCTCAAAGTGGCTGCAGCGCTGGCCCAGGCATTCGTCATGGCTGGCGGTGATGTGCGGCACGAGGCTGGGCAGATGGCTGATATCGTCCAGCTCGGACAGGTCACCGCCCTGGGTGCTTTGCGCCCAGCGCTCCACCTGGGCCAGCGCGCCGGCATGCCGGCCTTGCAGCTTGCTGCGCGCCTGCTCCAGGCCCTGCAGGCAGACATAGTTCTCCCGCCCCTTGAGCACGGCCACCTTGCGCTGCAGGCCCTGGTGGGCCAGCAGCGCCGGAATGTCGCGATCCACCAGCTGGTCCTGCAGTGCGCGCGTCGCGGTACTGACCACAAAGCGCTCCTGGCGCGCCAAGGCCGCTATCAGATAGGCATAGGTCTTGCCCGTGCCGGTAGGCGCCTCGATCGCCACCCGCTGGCCCTGGGCCCAGGCCGCCTCGATGGCCGCGATCATCTGCTCCTGCTGCGGACGCAGGCGCAGCGGGGCATCAGGGGCAATATCGCTAGCAATGGCGACGGACAAAGGCATCAAAAAAGACGGGTTTCGGGGGCATGGCAGTCTAGCGCGTTCAGCGCCCCGCCCCCGCGTACTGCCCCGCAACGCCCCTGGCGTTGGTATACAAACATCGGTTGGCAGCATCACCCGGCATGCTTTGGCGGCCTGCCGGGCAATCTGCTCTATGATTCCCCCTTCGCCACCCCACTTGCCCAGCCCCCCCCCGCGCATGAGCACCAGCTACCGCCTCTCTGCCGCTACCGGCCTCCACAAAGGCGACCGGCCCTACCAGCAGGACCAGGTCATCATGCTCGCCCACCCGCGCGCCAAGGGCTGCGTGCTGGCCGTGGTGGCCGATGGCATGGGCGGCCGCAGCGGCGGGCGTGCGGCATCGGACCAGGTCATGCTGACGGCCAAGCAGGTGTTTGAGCGCTACTCGCCAGAGACCGACAACGCCGAAGAAATGCTGGGCAACCTGGTGCGCGAAGCCCATTTGCTGATCCGCCTGGTGGCCATTGCGGCCGAGCAAGAGCCCCACAGCACCATTGCGGCTTTTCTGATTTTGCCCAACAGCGCCTGCGCCTGGGTACATTCGGGCGATTCGCGCATCTACCATTTCCGCGATGGGCAGTTGCTCTACCAGACCAGTGACCACTCCTATGTGCAGACCCTGGTCGACCAGGGCCAGATCACGCTGGAAGAAGCGCGCTACCACCCGCAATCGAATATCTTGCTGCACTGCCTGGGCACGGCCGATGACCCGCCCTTGATCCACCACCGCATCCCCATGCTCAAGCAAGGCGATGTGCTCCTGGCCTGCAGCGATGGCATCTGGCATTACTTCTCGCCCGATGAGCTGTCATCGATCACCCGCCTGCTCTCGCCGCGCGAAGCCAGCCAGTTCCTGATCGAGCGCGCCCGCATGCGCGCCTCGGGCTCGGGCGATAATATGTCGCTGGCCATCGTCAAGGTCGAGCCGCTGCCGGCAGAAGCGATCCAGGCCGTGGTGCCCGGCAGCAAACGCGCCAAGGCTAAACCGGTACGCAGTTAAAGCGGTGAAGCCGATCCCTTCAAAAGCAAAAGCCTCGCAGTCCTAAACCGCGAGGCTTTTTGTTGTGCCTAGAGTCGCTTAGAAGCCGGGCATCACCGCACCCTTGAACTGGGTGTCGACAAACTTGCGAATCTCCTCGCTGTGGTAGGCCTTGACCAGCTTGGCCACCCAGGGCTGGTTCTTGTCCGCTTCGCGGATCACCAGGATGTTCACATAGGGGTTCTTGGCGTTTTCGACCACGATCGCGTCGGACTTGGGGTTCAGGCCCGCCGAGATCGCGAAGTTGGTGTTGATCGCAGCGGCGTCCAGGTCATCGAGCGAACGCGGCAGCTGGGCGGCATCCAGCTCGACAAAGCGCAGCTTCTTGGGGTTCTCGACCACATCCAGCGGCGTGGCCTTGAGGCCAGCGCTGTCTTTCAACTTGATCAGGCCATTGGCCTGCAGCAGCAGCAATACGCGACCACCATTGGTCGGGTCATTGGGCAGGCCAAAGCGCGCGCCTTCCTTCAACTCTTCGATCTTCTTGATCTTCTTGGAGTAGATGCCGATCGGGAAATTGACGGTGTCGGCGGCGGCCACGAACTTGTAGCCACGGTCCTTGATCTGGGCGTCCAGATAGGGCTTGTGCTGATAGCTGTTGGCATCGAGCTCACCGGACTGCAGCGCGGCATTGGGCTGGATGTAGTCGCTGAACTCGATGACCTTGATCTTCAGCCCGTCTTTTTCGGCGATCTTCTTGACCTGCTCCATGATCTGGCCATGCGGTCCAGCGGTCACACCGATCTTGATTTCCTTGTCTTGTGCGACTGCGGCGCCAGAAACACCGGCGGCCAAAGCCAGGGCCAGCACGGATTGCAGCAATGTACGTTTTTGCACGGGAGCGATACCTTTCAAATGCGATACCGAACTGTACGCCCGATTTTGCAACGCAACAAAGAACTTTTTGCCATTTGCTTACAACCTGCCCGCCGCTGCCGGGGCACGTTTTACTCCGGCCGCAGCGCGACGTTGTTGAGCTTGTCCAGGCGCTCGGGCCAGTTGCCGTTCCTGGCATGCTGCTGCAGGATGCGGGTCCAGGCGACCCAGGCATCCCATTGCACGCGCTTGTCCCAGGCATTGCCCCATTGGCTAAAGCACTGCAGCGCGCTGTCGGCAGCGGCCAGCGCATCGGCCTCGCGCCCGGCGCTGAGGTAAAGCTGGGCCAGCACCATCTGCGGCTCGCCCACCCAGGGGTTGAGCTGCACGGCCTGCTCCAGCACGCCGGTGGCCACATCCAGGTCCGTGAGCGGCTGGTCCTGCTGGATCACCGACCAGTAGAGCGACGCGGCCGCTGCATCGGCCGATGGACTCAGGCCCTGGCTGCAGTTGGCAAACACCGGCGGCGTGGGCAGCAGGCCCTGCAAGGCCGGGTGCTGCAAGGCCAGGCCCAGGCTGGCAATCTGCGACAGCATGCGGCCGCTGGGGCGCATCGGGCCGGGCCAGAGCGATGCCATCCAGTGCGCCTTTTGCGGGCGCTGGGGCACCTGCGGAAAGCTGGAGAAGATATCGTCCTGCCAGCTGAACCACTGCTCGATGGTGTCGGCCATGCTGACGATGATGAAGGCGGCCACGGTATAGGGCTCGACCCTGCGCGGCGCGCCCTGGTGGTCCAGCAGCACGGCGCCATCGGGCTCGATGGCGCCAGCCAGCACCTTCTGCACAAACTGGGCGCGCGAGAGAATGCAGAACTCGTAGACCAGCTGCTCGGCAGGCGCGCCCACCAGGGCGGCCAGCTGGCTGCGCTCGCTGCTGGCATCGAACTTGACCAGGTCCACAAAGGCATTGCCGTAGACGCTGTGCAGCAGGCCCAGCAGCTTGACATCTTCCGGCTGCTGCCACAGCTGCAAGGTCCGCGTCACCCCCAGCAAATGGTGGCGAAAGGTGCCGGCCTTGTGCCAGTCCTGGCCCACATCGCGGGCCAGCACCACCGGCAAGGCCCGCGCCAGCACCGGGTGGGCGTGGATCCAGTTCTCGTCGAGCAAGGGCTTGGCCCGCAGCCATTGCGCCGGGTCCAGCGCCTGCAGCGGCAAGGCATGTGCGGTGGCAGTGGGCAAGGCGGCATTCATGGCAGTCTCCAAGGCGTGGGCAATGCGCCATTGTAGGCAGAGCCCACAGCCCGCAACGCCCTTGGGCGACAGCCGCCGCCAGCCCATGAAAAAAGCCCATGGGCAGGGCACATGGGCTTTGGCGGCTGCTTGGGGCAGCGGATTATTTGTGGCTCAGGCGGCGCACGGCCCAGTCACCCAGGCTTTGCACCAGCTGCACAAAGATGATCAGGATGACGACCACCGCCAGCATGATGTCTGGCAAAAAGCGCTGGTAGCCATAGCGGATACCCAGATCGCCCAGACCGCCGCCGCCAATGGCACCGGCCATCGCCGAGTAGCCAGTCAGCGAGACAAAGCTGATGGTGAGGCCCGCAACAATGCCAGGCAGCGCCTCGGGCAGCAGCACCTTCCAGACGATTTGCCAGGAGGTTGCGCCCATGGCTTGCGCCGCTTCGACGAGGCCATGGTCCACTTCGCGCAGCGAAGTCTCGACCAGGCGGGCAATGAAGGGCGCAGCGGCCAGGGTCAGCGGCACAATGGCCGCAGCCGTGCCGATGGACGAGCCAGTGATAAAGCGGGTAAACGGAATGATGGCGACCAGCAAGATGATGAAGGGCGTGGAGCGCACGGCATTCACCAGCCAGCCGACGATCTTGTTGGCAGCGCCGTTTTGCAGGATGCCGCCATGGTCCGTCAGGCGCAGGAACACGCCCAGCGGAATGCCGATCAGCGCGCCGGCGACGCCGGAGATGCCCACCATGATCAGCGTTTCCCACAAGGACGTGGCAAACAGCTGCAGCATCATTTCAGAAAAATTCTCAAACATCGAAAACCTCTTTGCGGGTGTTAAGCGGCCGAGGCCTCGGTATTGACTTCCTGCACCATCACGCCCGAGGCGCGCAGCGCTTCCACAGCCGCATGGAGCTGGGCCAGATCGCCGCTGGCATAAACCGCCAGGAAGCCGAAGGTCTGGTCCTGGATCTCATCGACCTGGCCGTTGAGGATGCTGACATCCAGGCCAAAGTCACGGATCAGGCGCGAGAGAATGGGCTGGTAGGCCAGGTTGCCGGCATAGGACAGGCGCAGCAGCTTGCCCTGGCCACTGGAGAGCGCACCATTGAGGCTGCGCACCCGCTCGATGACGCTGGCTGGCAGCTCCTGGGGCACGATCTCGTCGATCAGGCTCTTGGTGATGGGTTGCTTGGGGCGGGTGAAAACGTCGATGACCGAACCCATCTCGACGACCTTGCCGGCCTCCATCACCGCCACGCGGTCGGCAATCTGCTTGACGACTTGCATCTGGTGGGTGATCAGCACCACGGTCAGGCCCATGTCCTTGTTGATCTGCTTGAGCAGCGCCAGCACGGAGCGGGTGGTTTCGGGGTCCAGCGCCGAGGTCGCCTCGTCGCTCAGCAGCACCTTGGGCTCGCTGGTCAATGCACGGGCAATGCCCACGCGCTGCTTTTGGCCGCCCGACAATTGCGCGGGGTAGCGGTCGCTCAGCGCAGCCAGGCCCACCAGGTCCAAGAGCGGGTCCACGCGCTTTTTGATGGCGGCCTTGCTCATGCCGGCCAGCTCCAGCGGCAGCGCGGCATTGTCAAACACCGTGCGCGAGGACAGCAGGTTGAAGTGCTGGAACACCATGCCGATCTCACGGCGCGCCGCACGCAGCTGCGCATCGTCCATCGCCGTCAGCTCCTTGCCATTGACCACCACCTGGCCGGTGGTCGGGCGGTTGAGCAGGTTGATATTGCGCACCAGCGAGCTCTTGCCCGCACCGCTGCGTCCGATGATGCCAAACACTTCACCAGCGGCAATGCTCAGATCAACACCGCGCAGCGCATGGACCGGGCCGCTTTTGCCCGGGTAGGTTTGGGTGATACCCCGTAGTTCAATCATTGGAATAAAGAAAGCGCCCTGCAGCTTGAGGCGGGCGCTCGAAAAACCGTGAATAGCCGTACTGTAAGCGATGCGACAGACAGCCGCAAAGAACGAAATTTTAGTTCTTTACAACCGCCGGTTATTTCACCAGGTCTTTTTTGTCATCAAAAAGCAGATGAGCCGATAAGCAAATGGACTCTAGCGTGGCGGGTTCTGGCTCTCGCGCAGAATGCGGGCCACCGCATCGGCCACTGCCTCGCGGATGGTGCTGTCAATCTCCAGCTGCAGCGACGATTGCAGCAAGGCCGTCTGCTGCTCCACCACCTTCAACACGGCTGCCGACAGGCGCGTGTCCAAGGTCTCTTGCACACGCCGGGTGACGCGGCGGGTGATCGCGTCTTCCAGCGCCTGCGCCGTCTCGGCCGCGGACTCGACCAGGTGGCTGGTCGCATCCGACACGGCCATGCCCTCTCCGCCCAGCGCGTTTTGCACCAGGCCGGGGTTGCCCTGGCCATCGCTGTCATCCACCACCGCCCCAGCGCCTGCGGGCGGCAAGGCGGCCGCTGGGCCCGCGCCCTGCACCAAGCCCGGAAGGCTGTTGCTGTCCGCTGCAGGCGGATTGGGGGCTGCAACAGCTTGCGCGCCGCTGCCCAGGGGCAGTGCTGCATCGGCCTGCTGCGCCCAGCCGCTGTAGGTAGGCAGGTCGGCAATATCGGCAGCGGGCTGCGCCCAGGCGCCCGAGGCCGGCACATCCACATCGCGGCGCCGGCGCAGCACATCCAGGCCAGGCGGTGTGCTGTCAGGCGCTGCAGCAGCAACCCCGCCAGGCACCACCTGGGGCAGCGCGTCAGCGGCGTCCTGTGCGGCTTCCTCGGTCAAGGTGGGCACAAACTTGGGGGGGATTCTGGACTCGGTCATGGCTCAGTCCTCCGACTTCATCACCAGATCGCGGCGCTCGATGGCATAGCCCATGGCGGCGTAGGCGCGCCAGCGCGCCCTGGCCTGCTGCCGGTCCTGCTCATCATCGGCACTGACCACCTCGATCACCCGCTCAAAGCGAGTGACATCGGCGGGCATCTCCGCGCCCAGGTTCAGCAGCACACGGGTATGCGGCAGGCTGCCGGCCAGCTCGCTCAGCAGCACCGTGGGCGAGCGCTGCAGTACCTCTGGCGCTGCGTCCCCCCGGCAGTGGGCCAGAAACTGACTGGCACCGCCAAAGGACCACAGCGCCTCGTCGAGTTGGGCCACCATGGCCGGCTCGCCGAGCACCACCAGCGGAATATCCATGCGCTGGAGCTTGCGCGCCAGCTTGCAGGCATAGGCCAGCTTGCTGGGCGCGTTGAAGTGAAATGCTACCGTCGTGGAGGTCGTCATAAGGCAGGCTGTGCTTACTGGGCGTCCGCCTTGTCAGCGCCGTCCACATTGACTGCCGCCTTGCCGGGCTTGGCCGCTGCGGCAGGCTTGTCGGCCTTGCTGGCCTTGGCCGGCTTGACCGTCTTGGCCTGCTCGGCAGGTGCTGCGCCTTGGGCGCTGCCAAGC
The DNA here is from genome assembly GCF_037479315.1 of Comamonas sp. MYb69. Lineage (NCBI taxonomy): Bacteria > Pseudomonadati > Pseudomonadota > Betaproteobacteria > Burkholderiales > Comamonadaceae > Comamonas > Comamonas sp. MYb69. The sequence goes on along the minus strand of NZ_JBBGZG010000022.1, from coordinate 49,383 downwards.
AGGTACTGCAGCAGCAAGCCCACGGGGCGGCCGGTGGCGCCCTTCTTGGCGCCGCTGCGCCAGGCGGTGCCGGCGATATCCAGGTGCGCCCAGGCCATGCTGCCGACAAAGCGCTGCAGGAACTTGGCGGCCGTGATGGCGCCGGCCGGCCGGCCGCCGACATTGGCCACATCGGCAAAGTTGGTCTTCAGGCCTTCGGCGTATTCGTCATCGAGCGGCATGCGCCAGCAAGTGTCTTGCGCCTGCTCGCCAGCGGCTTGCAAGGCCTGGGCCAGCGCGTCGTTGTTCGAGAACAGGCCGCTGCGCTGCGCGCCCAGCGCAATCACGCAAGCACCGGTCAAGGTGGCGATATCGACCACGGCGCTGGGCGTGAAGCGCTCGGCATAGGTCAGCGCATCGCAGAGCACGAGGCGGCCTTCAGCGTCGGTGTTCAGGATCTCGATGGTCTGGCCGCTCATGCTGGTGACCACATCACCGGGCTTGACCGCGCCGCCATCGGGCATGTTTTCGCAGGCGGGGATCAGGCCGACCACATTGATCTCGGGCTTGAGCTCAGCCAGCGCACGGAAGGTGCCCAGCACACTGGCAGCGCCCCCCATGTCGTACTTCATCTCGTCCATGTCGCCCGCAGGCTTGATGGAGATGCCACCGGTATCAAAGGTGATGCCCTTGCCCACCAGCACCACCGGCTGGCTGTCCTTGTCGGCGCCGTGGTAGTGCAGCTCGATAAAGCGCAGCGGCTCCTTGGAGCCCTGGGCCACGGCGATGAAGGCGCCCATGCCCAGCTTGGCCACGTCTTCGGGCTTGTGGATCTTGCACTTGATGCGCTTGTGTTCTTCGGCCAGCGATTCGGCCGCATCGGCCAGCAGCTTGGGCGTGGCGTAGTTCGCAGGGCGGTTGGCCCATTCACGGGCAAAGTCCACGCCCTGGGCGGTGGCCTTGGCCACCTCAAAAGCGCGCTCCAGCTCTGGTGCATTGGGCGCGCCCAGCACCACGGACTTGAGCGCCACGGCCTTGGCCGATGGCTTGGTGGTGCGGTAGAGGTAGGCGCTGTCGGCCAGGCATTGCAGCAGCGCATGCAGGGAGGCGCCCGCCAGCGGCTGGGCGCTCACAACGGCTGCGCGCTCGATGCCCTCGCGCGTCAGCGGGCCCGAGACGGCCGCCAGCGCCTGGCGCACCGCCTGGGGCGAGCCATCGCCAATGCCCAGCAGCAACAAATGCCGGGCTTCGATGGCGGGCACCGCATACATGGCCAGCAACTTGCCGGTTTTTGCCTCAAAATCACCATTTTTCTGCGCGTGCGCAATCAGGGTGGACAATGCATCACTGGTTTTGGGCTGCTTGTCAGCCACCAAGACGACCAGCAGGTCGCCAGACTGCAATGCGGCCGAAGCCAAATCCAGAGTTTTGAGTTCAAAGTTCATAATCGGTGCTTTCCTTCTCGCCAATGTTATTCGATTCCTCGATCCGTAAAGAGCTATCCCGCAGCTTTGGTGCCACCTTGGTGGTGCTGGTGACTGTGGTGATGACGATGATGCTCATCAAAGTGCTGGGCCAGGCCTCGCGTGGCAGCGTCAACCCTTCCGATGTGTTGCTGGTGATGGGCTACACCGTGCTGGGCCAGCTGCCCACCATCCTGAGCCTCTGCCTTTTCATTGCGGTAGTGGCGACTTTGTCGCGCATGTACCGCGACAGTGAAATGGCCGTGTGGTTCAGCAGTGGTCAAAGTCTGCTGAGCTTTCTGCGCCCGCTGATGCGCTTTTCCTGGCCCATCATGGTCGTCATTGCCGTGCTGGCCTTGCTGGTATGGCCCTGGGCCAACCAGCAGATTGTGCAGCTTCGCGCGCAATATGAACAGCGCGGTGACGTCGACCGCATCGCACCGGGGGAATTCCAGGAGTCGTCCGACGGCTCGCGCGTGTTCTTCATCGACCGCGACCGCAACTCGGACCTGGAGGCGAGCAATGTCTTTATCGTGACCAACGAAGAGAAGAAAGACACCGTGACCAGCGCCAAGAGCGCCCACCTCGAAGTGCAGGAAAACGCCCGCGTTGCCGTGCTCAATGACGGCCAGCGCATCGAAAAAACCAAGGACAACCCCGGCCTGAAGGTCAGCGACTTCAAGGAATACGGCACCCGCATCGGCAGCGCCGCCACGATTGACCCCAACGACATGGGCGCGGTGAAGAACATCCCCACGCGCCAGCTGATGGCCAGTGCAGAGCCCCGCCTGCTGGGCGAGCTGGGTTACCGCCTGGGCCTGGCGATTGCCGCGATCAATTTTGTCGTGCTGGGCCTGGCCATGGCCAGCGTCAACCCGCGCGCAGGCCGCAGCAGCAGCCTGGTGTTCGCCCTGTTTGCCTTTATCGTCTATTACAACCTCATGACCTTTGCCCAGAACTGGGTGTCTTCGGGCAAAGCCTCGCTGCCGCTCTCCTTTGTTCTCATCCACGGCTTGACGGCGCTGCTTGCCTGGACCCTGCTGCTCAGCCGCAACCAGCAGTTCTCGCTGCTGCAATGGGTACGCCGCCAGGGGAGCCGCGCATGAAGACCTTTCGCAAAATGATCTACCGGGACATTGCCGTGACCGTCGGCTTTGTCACCCTTGCCTTTCTGGCGCTGTTCTTTTTCTTTGACCTGGTCGACGAGTTCCGCTGGATCGGCACCGGCACCTATGAGCTCAAGGATGCGCTGTTGAGCGTGGCGCTCAACATCCCCAACCATATCTATGAGCTGCTGCCCATCACCGTGCTGATCGGCACGATCTTTGTGATGGCGCGCATGGCGCAGACTTCCGAGTTCACTATTTTGCGCACCAGTGGCCTGGGCCCCTGGCAGGCGCTGGGCAGCCTGCTGAGCATTGGCCTGGCCTTTGTGGTGCTGACTTTTGCGATTGGCGACTATGTGGCGCCTGCCGGTGAGCAGGCCAGCCAGCTGGTGCGCGCGCAGCGCTTTGGCCAGCTGAGCACCGGCCGCACCGGCGCCTGGCTGCGCGAGAAGCGCGAGGACGGCATGGCCGCGATCAATGTGCGCGCCATCTCGCCCGAAGGCGATCTGCAGCGCGTGCGGGTCTACAACTTCGACGACCAGGGCCGCATCCAGATGCAGCTCACCGCCGCTGGCGGCAAATTTGGCAATGGCGTCTGGCACCTGCACCATATCCAGGAGCAGCGCTACTACCTGGGCGACCAGCGCCAGGCGCGTGTCGAGGTCAAGAACCTGGAGACCCTGGACTGGCCGACTGCGGTGACCAGCAGCATGGTCGCTGCCGCCGTGCTCAAGCCCGACCAGATGAGCACCTACGACCTATTCCTCTACGTGAGCCATTTGCAGGCCAATGGCCAAAGCGCACAGCGCTACGAGATCGAGCTGTGGCGCAAGGTGTTCTACCCCATCAGCTGCCTGGTGATGGTCGTGCTCGCTCTGCCCTTTGCCTACCTGCATTTCCGCTCGGGCGGCATCACCGGCTATGTGTTTGGCGGCGTGATGGCCGGTATCAGCTTCTTCCTGCTCAACAACGTGTTTGGCTTTGCCGGCAACCTGCAGAACTGGCACCCGATGCTGACCGCTGCGGCGCCGGGGCTGATCTACTCGCTGCTGTCGCTGGGCGCCTTCAGCTGGCTGGTGCTGCGAAGGTAGCGGGGCCACGCGCCCCGCTCCACACCCAGGACGGCTCTACGCATCCTGAAGCACAAAGCCCTGCTGTCGCAGGGCTTTGTTTTGGGCCATGCCCATCACCCAACGTTCGCCTCAGGTGTCTGCGTGCGGCAGCGACAGCGCCGCTGCCATCTCGCGCACCAGGTCAGTCTGGGAGATGATGCCCACCAGCTTGCCTTGCCGGTTGACAACGGGTACATGGTGCAGCTTGGCGCGCGAGAAGATCGCGATCAGGTCGACCAGGCGGTCATAGCTGCCCACCTTGGAGACCTCGGCCGTCATCAGCTCGCCCACCCGCTGGCCGGCGTCCTTCTTGCGCAGCACCCAGTGCTTGAGCTTGCTGCTGAGGGCAGCCGGGGTGGCGGTCAGCGCATGGTTGAGCAGATCGGTGGCGGTGATGATGCCCACCACCCGCTGCGCCTCATCGACCACCGGCAAGGCCTTGACCCCATGCTGCTGCATCAGGGCCCAGGCATCCTTGACGCTGCTCTGTGGCCGCGTCGCATGCACCGGATGGGACATCACATCCTCGCAGCGCACATTGCCCAAGGTACGCTTGAAGGCGGCCTGGCTTGCGCCTTGCAGCAGCGCTTCCAGATCGGCGCGGCTGACATCGAGCACGCCGTTGAAGCGCTCCAGCGCCTCATCGAGATCGCTGCCCTCGATGCGTGCGCTCGATTCGCGCGAGGCTTGCGCGGCCTGTGCCTTCTGGCTGTGCTGGGGTGCGGGGTAGCGCTTGCCGGTCATGCGGTTGTAGGCCGTGGCCAACAGCACCAGAACGACCAGGTTCAGCGCCACGGGGTTGAGCAGCACCGACACATCGTGCCAGCCCTGAATCGCCATCCACATGGCCAGCGCAGCGCCCGGTGGGTGCAGGCAGCGCAGCACCACCATCACCATGATGGCCAGGCCCACCGCGACGGCCGCTGCCAGCAGCGGATCGGGAAACACCAGCACGGCCACCCAGCCCGCCAGCGCCGACAGCATCGAGCCGCCGATCACCGGCCAGGGCTGGGCCATGGGGCTCGACGGCGTGCCGATCAGCAGCAAGGCACTGGCGCCCATCGCGGCAAACAGCCAGGGGCTGTGGTCATGCTGGCCCCAGGTCTGGCTGGCCATGCCCGTGAGCCACAGCACCACCATCGCGCCCACGACCATGCGCGCCAGCTCCAGCCCGTTGACATGCGCGGCCGACGGCAGAAAGTTGCGCAACCACAGCTGCAGCCGGGCGCGGCGGCTGACTGTGCCTGGCGCAGATGCTGGTTGGGACGGAGGACGTGCTGGAGACATGGCGAGACAGAAGGCGATATGAAAGCTGGAGGTCCGCCATCATAATCAGGCGCCGGACTACAAGCACAGCCGCCGCTGTCGCCCCTGCTGGCAGCATCGGCATCCAAGCCCAGGCATTTGGCGACAAATTGTCAGCATATGGCCGACAAAAGCTGCATTTCACAACGCAATTTGTCATGGGTACGACACAGTGTCGATAGAATCGGCGGTTTACTGTGACGGCCCTGACCATGCGCGATCGAATTGCTGTTTTGCCCCAATACCTGCTGCCCAAGAAATGGATGACCGCGCTGGCCGGCACATTGGCATCGGCAGAGCTGGGCGGCGCAACCACCCGCTTTATCCGCTGGTTTGTTGGCAAGTACCAGGTCAACATGGATGAAGCGGCGCAGCCCGATATTGCGCAGTACAAGAGCTTCAACGACTTCTTCACCCGCGAGTTGCGCGCCGGCGTGCGCCCCATGGCCCAGGCCGACCTGGTCTGCCCCGTCGATGGCGCCATCAGCCAGTGCGGTGCGATTGCGCAGGACCAGATCTTCCAGGCCAAGGGCCATAGCTACAGCACCACCGCCTTGCTCGGCGGCGATGCGCAGCTGGCCGCGCAGTTCAACAACGGCCAGTTCGCCACCATCTACCTCAGCCCGCGCGACTACCACCGCATCCACATGCCGCTGCGCGCCAAGCTGCAAAAGATGGTCTATGTGCCTGGCGACCTGTTCTCCGTCAACCCGCTGACCGCGCGGGGCGTGCCCGGCCTGTTTGCCCGCAACGAGCGCGTGGTCTGCGTGTTTGAGTCGCGCATTGGCCCTGTCGTGATGGTGCTGGTGGGCGCGACCATTGTCGGCAGCATGTCCACCACCTGGCACGGCCAGGTGAACCCGCCCCGCTCGCGCAAGATTCGCAGCTGGGACTACCAGACCCAGCCCATTGTGCTGGAGCAAGGCGATGAGATGGGCCGCTTTTTGCTGGGCTCGACCATCGTGCTGCTGCTGCCCGAAGGCAAAAGCGCCTTTAATGCCGACTGGGCCGCGGCCAAGCCGGTGCAATTGGGCGAGGCCATGGGGTCGTTCAGCCGCTAAGGCCAACTACCCTACCCTCACCACAAGCCGCCGCTGGGCGGCTTGGTTGCTGCTAGTCAGCCAGGGGCAGCAACTGGCGCCGGCTGCGAAACACATGCGCCTGCCCCGTGACCGGATCGCTAAAGCGCAGCTCACGCGCGAGCAGCTGCAAGGGCCGCGAGAAGTCGCCCTCGGGCGGGTCATTGACCTCCGGGTAGAAGGCATCGTTGCGGATCGGCAGCCCCAGCGCCGCCATGTGCACACGCAGCTGGTGGCGTTTGCCGCTGACGGGCTTCAAGGCATAACGCGCCCAGGCGCCCTGCTGCTCCAGCAGCGCCATATGGCTGTGGCTGTTGGGCTCGCCTGGCACCTCATGCATCAGAAAAAAACGCTGGCTCTCTTCCATGCGGCTGCGGTGCTCACGCGGAAACACCAGGTCCGCCCGCCAGGGCGCCACCGCCTCATAGCGCTTGTCCATCGCCCGGTCGCGGAACAAGGCCTGGTACTGGCCACGCGTGGCCGCATCCTTGGACAGCAGCAACAGGCCGGCGGTATCGCGGTCGATGCGGTGCAGCGGTGACAGATGGGCATTGCCGGTCGCATTTTTCAGCCGCACCAGCAACGAGTTCTGCACATATTTGCCCGTCGGCAGCACCGGCAGAAAATGCGGCTTGTCCACCAGCAGCAGACGCTCGTCCTCGTACAGCACCTCGGCATCGAAAGGAATGGGCAGCTCCTGCTCGACCTTGCGCCAGTAGTACACCCGCATGCCGGGCACAAAGACCTGTGCCGGGCCCAAGGTCTGGCGCGCGCCATCGACCACATCGCCCGCCTGCAGGCGTTCGAGCCACTGCGCGGCGCTGACCAGCGGCAGGCGCTGGGCCAGAAAGTCCAGCAGCAGGCCCTCTCCGCGCGAGGGCAGCACCACGCAGCTGGGGCTCACGCCGTCGCGCATCCAGGTAGAAGGGTCCGTCTGTATCGTCATCTCGCAGGCGATTGTAGTCATCTCTTTAGGGGCATGAAGGCTGGGCACAATAGCCGCACTTGCAGGCGCCCGGACTGCCTTGCACTGCAACCTAACTACCAGCACTTCAAACAATAACAGGCCATGACCGCCAACGCTTCTTCCGCCTCCAACTTCGCCCTCCATCCCGTCGCTCAAGAGGAGCGTGTTTTCAACGGCTGGCATCTGGCCTCGCTGTGGTTCAGCTTAGGCGTGGGCCTGCTGGTGATGCAGGTGGGTGCCTATTTGATGCCAGCGCTGTCCACGCCCGAGGCCCTGATGGCCATTGTGGGCGGCTCGGTCGTGGGGGCGGGACTGCTCGCCTGGGTGGGCAAGATCGGCTGCGACACGGGGCTGTCCAGCGCCGGGCTGATCCACCATGTCTATGGCCGCCACTTTGCCAAGCTGCCGGTGCTGCTCAATATCGTGCAGCTGCTGGGCTGGGGCGCCTTTGAGCTGGTGGTGATGCGCGAATCGACCGTGGCCATTGGCCGCCAGGCCGGTGGCATGCAGGCCGCGTACTGGCCCTGGCTGGCCACCTTGCTCTGGGGTGGCCTGCTGGTGGCACTGATGACGGGCTCCATGGTGCGGCTGGTGCGCCAGCTGATCTCACGCGTCGCGCTGCCGCTGGTGGTGCTGTCGCTGCTGTGGCTGAGCTGGCAGTTTGTCGGCATGGCCTTGCAGCAAGGCCTGCCTGCGTTGTGGAGCCGGCCAGGAGCTGGCGGCATGGGCGTGATGCCCGCGCTCGACCTGGTGGTGGCCATGCCCATCTCCTGGCTGCCGCTGGTGGCCGACTATGCCCGCTACGGGCGCAATGGCCGCAGCGCCATGGCCGGCACCTGGATTGGTTTTGGCATTGCCAATATCTGGTGCTATGCACTGGGCGTGCTGGTGGCTCTGGTGCTGCCCAGCACCGACCTGGTCGCCGCCTTGCTGCTGGCCCAGGGCGGTTTGATCGCACTATCACTGGTGCTGCTGGACGAAGTGGACAATGCCTATGGCGATGCCTACTCGGGCGCGGTATCGGCCCACAGCCTGCTGCCGCGCTGGGGTGTGCGCGGCTGGGGCATTGCGATGGCGGTGTGCAGCACGGCGCTCGCCATGGTGCTGCCGATGCACAGCCTCGAGCCCTTTTTGCTGATCCTGAGTTCCGTCTTTGTGCCGCTGTTTGGCGTGATTTTGGGCCGGCTGTCCTGGGGCGGTTACCAGCCCGCCCGCACGCAGGCCGGCGTGCACCTGCTGCCGCTGGCCCTGTGGCTGGGCGGCATCGCGCTCTACCACGGCCTGGCCGCCTGGGCGCCGCAAGCGGGATCGGCCTTGCCAACCCTGGCGCTGAGCTTTGTGCTGGCCTTTGCCACCCGCCCCAAGGCATGAACGCCAGCCCGAAAAAGGTTTAGACGGAATCCTCGTCAAACAGCGAGGCCTCAAAGCTGGAATTGACAAAGCCGTCTGTTGACTCCAGCACCGCGGCCACCAGCTGCGCGGTGGTCTTCGCTGCGCCCCGGTGCGCCTGCGCAAACTGCAGTGCCGCGCGGCGCATGCGGCTGTGGCGGCTCGTATCACTGGCAATGGCCACGGCCTGCTGCAGGCCATCGTCCATGCCTGGCACGCGCAACCCGGCACCGGCCTGCACGCTGCTGTCCGCCGCCTGCGCAAAATTGAAGGTATGCGGCCCCATGACGACCGGGCAGCCGCAAGCGGCCGCCTCAATCAGGTTCTGGCCGCCCAGCGGCGCAAAGCTGCCACCCAGCAAGGCCACATCGGCCAGGCCGTAGTACAGCTGCATCTCGCCCATGCTGTCGCCCAGCCAGACATCGGCGGGCTCGGGCCCGCTCTGCCACTGGCTGCGCCGCGATACCTGCAAACCGGCACCCTGCAGCAGCTGCACAATCTCGTCAAAACGCTGCGGGTGGCGCGGCACCAGCAGCCATTGCACGCTTGCGGCGGCTTGCGGGTCGCTGCCGCGCAGCTGCGCCAGCGCCTCTAACCACAAGGCCTCTTCGCCCTCACGGCTGCTGGCCAGCATCACCACCGGTTTGCCCGCCGCCTGGTGCCAGGCCTGGCCCTGGGCCAGTTGCGCCGCATCGGGCTCGACATCGAATTTAAGATTGCCCAGCACCGCAGTCACCTCGGCGCCAGCGGCGCGCAGCCGACCGGCATCGGCCTCGGTCTGCGCGATCACCGAGCGCAGGCTGCGGTAAGCCGGGCGCGCGAGCCAAGCCAGGCGCTGGGCGCCGCGCAGCGATTTCTCATTGAGCCGGGCATTGGCCAGCACCAGCGGTACATGTTCGCGCTGGCAGCCAGCGGCCAGCCCCGGCCACATTTCCGTCTCCATCAAGATGCCGATGGTGGGGCGGAAATGGCGCAAAAAGGCGCTGACACTGGCGCGGTCATCCCAGGGCTGCCAGACCTGGATATCGCCGGGCAGCAGCAGCTTTTGCCCCTCTTCACGGCCAGTGGCCGTGCCATTGGTCAAAAGCAGGCGCAAGGCCGGTATCTGCAGCCGCAGCTCGCGCAGCAAGATGGCAGCAGCCCGCGTCTCGCCCAGCGATACCGCATGGATCCAGACCAGCGGCATCTCGGGCACGGCCTGGTAGCGCGGCAGGTCGCCATAATCGCCAAAGCGCTGCTCCACCATCTGGGCGTAGCCGGGCTCCTGCACCGCGCGGCGCGCCAGCTTGCGCCTCACCAGCGGACGGGCAAGCCTTGCGACCCAGCCGTAGAGCGTCAGGCTCAGACCCATGGATGCGGCCGCGCCTTAGTGCGACGCGCTGCCAATGACGGCATCGGGCTTGACCTTGAGCAGCAGCGCCTTCATCTCGTTCTGGATGCGGTGCAGCGCTGCCTGGGTATGGCCTTCAAAGCGCAGCACCAGCACGGGCGTGGTGTTGCTGGCACGGATCAGGCCAAAACCATCGGGCCAGTCCACGCGCAGGCCATCAATGGTGTTGATCTGGGCCGGCGCACTGAACACATCGGCCGCCATCTCCTGGAGCTGGGCGCTCAGCTTGTGCGGCTCGCCCTCCTGGCATTCCACATTGAGCTCAGGCGTGCTGTAGCTGCTGGGCAGCGCATGCAGCAGCGCGCAAGGGTTCTGGGCCTTGCTCAGAATCTCCAGCAGGCGGCAGCCGGCGTAGGTACCGTCATCAAAGCCGTACCAGCGCTCCTTGAAGAAGATATGGCCGCTCATCTCGCCGCCCAAGGGCGCATTGGTCTCGCGCATGCGCGCCTTGATGAGCGAATGCCCGGTCTTGTACATCACCGGTTTGCCGCCGGCCGCCTCAATGGCCGGCGCCAGGCGCTGCGAGCACTTGACGTCATAGACAATCTCACCACCGGGCACGCGCGATAGCACGTCCTGGGCAAACAGCATCATCTGGCGATCGGGGAAAATATTCTGCCCATCCTTGGTCACGATGCCCAGGCGGTCGCCATCGCCATCAAACGCCAGGCCCAGTTCCGCATCACCGGTCTGCAGTGACTCGATCAGGTCACGCAGGTTCTCGGGCTTGCTGGGGTCGGGATGGTGGTTGGGGAAGTTGCCATCGACCTCGGAGAACAGCTCGGTCACCTCGCAGCCCAGCGCGCGGAAGATGCCCGGCGCGGTGGCACCGGCAATGCCGTTGCCACTGTCCACGACGATCTTCATCGGGCGCGCCAGCTTGATGTCCGAGACGATGCGCTCGACATAGGCGGCCGTCACATCGGCCTGGCGCAGCTTGCCGCCACCCTGGAAGCGCCAGCATTCCTTCTCCATGATTTGGCGCAGTTTCTGGATCTCTTCGCCATAGATGGCGCGGCCGGCCAGCACCATTTTGAAGCCGTTGTAGTCCTTGGGGTTGTGGCTGCCGGTCACCTGGATGCCGCTGTGGCACAAGGTGCTGGCGGCAAAGTACAGCATCGGCGTGGTCACGCGCCCCACATCGATGACCTCGATACCGGCTTCCACCAGGCCTTGCATCAGCGCGCGGCTGAGCGCATCGCCTGACAGGCGTCCATCACGCCCCACGGCGACCACCAGCTCGCCAGCGGCAATCGCCTGCTGGCCAAAGGCCCGGCCCAGCTTCAGTGCCACGCTCTCGTTGAGCGTGCTCGGCACAACGCCGCGGATGTCATAGGCTTTGAAGATTGCAGAAGAAATCGGCACAGAACTCACCTTGTTGTTGGCGCAAAACAGGCATGAAAAACGGCCTCCATGAGAAGCCGCGCCTTTGCTGCGAGACAGCTATTGTAGGCACGCTCGAGGCGATGGCCGGCCAGTTGTCCATATGGCGACCAGGGCGCCGCGCTGCCAGACGCACAATGGGACCCAGCCAGACGCGGGTTTGCCGCGCCGACGCTGCGCTTTCACGGCTCCTTGCACGGCGCGCATCAATACACCGCAAGAATGTCACCAATGGCAAGCACGGTGCCCGCTAGCATGCTGTCTGCCCTTGCGAGATCCTATGCGCCCCACCCCATCCTCTGCTGCTGCGTCTTTCCCTAGCCCCGCCCTTGCCTCGGCTGCGCCGAGCGCCAGCCGCTGGCTACCCCCCTTTGTGCTGCTGGCGGTGCTCTGGGGCGCGTCCTTTCTGTTCATGCGCCTGGGCGCCTCGCAGTTTGGTGCCGTGCCCACCGCCGGCTTGCGCGTCATCCTGGCTGCGCTGTTTTTGCTGCCGCTGATGCTGCTGCGCGGCGAATGGCCCGCGCTGCGCCAGCACTGGAAGCCGGTGCTGTTCTCGGGCATCATCAATTCGGCCATTCCTTTCTCGCTGTTCGCCTATGCCGTGGTCTATATGCCCACGGGCATGGCCTCGGTGCTCAATGCCTGCGCCCCCTTGTTTGGTGCCTTGGTGGCCTGGCTCTGGCTGGGCGACCGCATCACCGGCCTGCGCGTCACCGGCCTGTTGATTGGCTTTACGGGCGTGGCCCTGCTCGCGCTGCATGACAAGCCCGCCACCGCAGGCGCGGCCAGCTGGAGCGCCTATGCTGCGATCGCCGCCTGCCTCTGTGCATCGCTGAGCTATGGCGTGGCTGCCAGTTTTGCCAAGCGCTACCTGGTGGGCGTGCCGCCCCTGGCCACCGCCACCGGCAGCATGGTCGGTGCCAGCCTCTGCCTGCTGATCCCGACGATTGCGATGTGGCCCAGCCAGACGCCGTCCTGGGGCTCGTGGTTGGCCGTCGCGGCCCTGGCGCTGCTGTGCACCAGCGTGGCCTATATCCTGTATTTCCACATCATCCAGACAGCCGGCCCCAGCCGCGCGATTGCGGTCACCTTTTTGGCGCCGGTGTTTGCGCTGGTCTATGGCAACTGGTTTTTGGCAGAACCCATCACCGCCTGGATGTTGGGCTGCGGCGCCGTCGTGATTGGCGGCACCATGCTGTCAACGGGGCTGATTGGCCGCAAGCGGAGTTGAGATCAGGATTTTTTGGTGTCGTGCTTGCAGTCGGCGCACAGGCCCTGCAGGCGCAGCTCGGTCTGCTCCGGCGCCAGGCCCTGCTCCTGCAGCACCTGCAGGTACTGCGCCATCGCCTGGTTGACCTGGGCCGTGGCAGCGTCGCCGGCACGCTCCTCCAGGCTTTGCACCGAATGGCAGTCAGTGCATTCATAGCGCACCTGCAGCGGCTCCTGCGCGTCGGCGCGCAGCGCATAGCGCGTCAGGCGCTCGGCATCCACACTTTTGACCAGCTTGCCGGCAGCGGCCAAGCGGTCGAGCAGGCGGTAGCTGGTGACCCGGTTGACGTCGACGCCCATCTTCTGCAGCCGGGCCTGCACCTCGGCCACGGACCACTGCATGCCCGGCTGGCTGCCGACCAGGGCCAGCAAGGCCTTGGTGGCGCGCGTGGCACGCATGCCGGGCGGCAGGGACTGCACGCTCAAAGCGGCAGTGGCGGGGGATGGAGTGCGGGCGGACATCGGTGGCTGGGAGCAATGGCTTTGATGCAATTGTGTTGCATTATGCCCATCGCCCGCGCCCGGCAGCCAGGTGGCCCTACTTCAACCAGTCTGCAAAGCGGGTTTCCAGCTTGTCGACCTTGGGCGCCACCACATAGGTGCAATAGGGTTGGCGCGGGTTGTTGTCGAAATAGTCCTGGTGGTAGGCCTCGGCGTTCCAGAAATGCTGCAGTGGCTCCACCTCGGTCACCACCGGCGCGCCCATCTGGCCGGAGGCATTGAGCTTGTCGACAAAGGCCTGGGCCTGGGCCAGCTGCTCGGGCGTCGTGGTGTAGATGCCGCTGCGGTACTGCGGCCCCACATCGTTGCCCTGGCGGTTCAAGGTGGTCGGGTCATGCGTCGCAAAAAAGATGTGCAGCACCTTGTCCAGCGGCAGCACCTGCGGCTCGAAAGTCAGCTCCACACATTCGGCATGGCCCGTCGTTCCCGTGCAGACCTGTTCGTAGCTGGGATTGGCGATCTGGCCATTGGCATAGCCGCTGACGACCTTGACAACGCCACGCACCCGCCCGAACACGGCCTCGGTGCACCAAAAACAACCACCGGCCAACACGATAACTTCGTGACTCAAGTTATTGATTTCGTTCATGCTGCCTCCGAGCAATTTCCACAAACCTCCTCAAATTCTAAGAGTGGTTTGTGACGTTTTCACAATAAAAAAGGTCTACCGTCGAAACGACCAACAGCAGGATCACCGCCAGTCATGCTCGAACATCCAGTGGATGCAAGACTCTGGGACTGGGGAAGCATCCGATGCTGCTGGGTTCCATGCGTTAGATGGCATTGATTGACCCTTAAACAAGTGAGGGAACGAAAATAAAGTCGATGCAGCCACGCCGCCCATCTTCGAAGGGCTACCTTTTCTTCAAAATATAGTAATGAATCCTCCCATTGCCTGACTCACCAATCTGCAATACATAGTCGTCTGATTTCACATCCATTGGCGAGAATGCCGTGATAACGGCACCAGACGTAATTTGATAGCTATGCTTCTGCTTGCCAACACTAATAAAATTCATTCCCGAAGATATATCTTTGCAAAACAAACCGGTAGCAAGTTTATGATTATGACCAGTACAACGACTAGCCATAATATTCCATTCATCCTCGCGCCCCTCATTAATTTTCAGCATCAACACATCTTTGGATGCATGAATAGCAATGGTCTTTGTTGAACCCTTTTTTCGATTCGAATAAAAATCCACCCGACTATCTACAACATCATAGTCACCGTTCAACTCGGCTACGGCAAAATCCCTATCTGCCTCTTTTTCGGCTTGTGTACGAGTGTCCGGCGTCGTGGGAATGGATCGACACCCAATCATAACCAAACTCAATAATGATATCAAAAATATCCTCTTCACAAATAACCCCTTCATTCATAAATTAGACGATCACTATAACTCACACGGTTGGAGTATCCTCAATTTCAACAGATGCTGCCAGCCAACTACCCCCTCAAATCCCAGGACCGGCACTTGCGAGCAGCAAGACACACTTTGAACGAAACCTGAAGCTGCATCCAATGGCGCCGCACAGCGCCCATTTCACCAAACAGAATTGTCACATCTATCTAAGCATGTAGAGCACCGATAGTCAAAGCTGTATCGCTCTGTTTAAGAAGTTTCACAAAGCATTCCCGTGGTATCGCACACATCTGATGCTGCAAAGTGCACGGGTCTATCTATTCCCAAATCCTCTTGGCGATCCCGTATACGCTTGCTTTATCGAGATAGTCGTGACTGTCCTCACTTGACTTGTCGCGGGCAGGCACCTACATTACTAACCCACTGGTCATTAACTGTTAGATTGCGCTGCCCACCGTGTCCACCCCGCCTTCCCCCCCTGCTTTGGCCGCGCCTGCGCCCCGCCGCAGCCGCCGCAAAGAGGCCCGGCCCGGCGAGCTGCTGGATGCGGCGCTGGACCTGTTTGTCAGCAAAGGCTATTCGGCCACCAAGGTCGAAGAAGTGGCCCGGCAGGCCGGCGTCTCCAAGGGCACGCTGTTTTTGTATTTTCCGAGCAAACAAGAGCTGTTCCAGGCCGTGGTGCGCCATGTGCTCAGCAGCCGCTTTGCCGAGTGGGATCTGGAGCTCGACAGCTACCAGCATGACACTGCCACCCTGATCCACTACTGCTACGAGGTCTGGTGGCAGCGCATCGGCTCGACCAAGGCCTGCGGCCTGCCGCACCTGGTGATGGCCGAGGCGCATAACTTTCCCGAGATCGCGGCCTTCTACCGCCAGGAAGTGGTGCTGCCCGGCAACCGGCTGATCGAGCGCGTGCTGCGCCGGGGCATGGAGCGCGGTGAGCTCGCCCCGCTGGACCTGGACTATGGCGTGACCCTGGTGCTGGCCCCGCTGATCTTTTGCGCCAGCGTCAAAAGCACCGGCGGTTTTTGCCTGCCCAACCCGGATTTTGATGTGCCACGCTTTTTGCAGATGCAGGCCGATGCACTGATGCATGGCCTGGGCTGCCAACCCCGGGGTGGCGCAACATGAAGCGCGTACTGCCCTGGCTGGCCGCTGCCGTCGTCATCGCCCTGCTCGCCAGCGGGCTGTGGCGTGGCCTCAAAACCCAGCAGCAGCGCCAGCAAGCGCTCGCCCAGGCCGAGCAGGCCAAGGCACAGGCGGTCTACCAGCTGGCTGCCAGCGACGCGATCACCGTGGCGCCGCAGACCCTGGTGCTGAGCCTGCCCATCAGCGGCACGGTGCAGGCGGTGCACACCGCCATCATCAAGGCCCGCATTGCCGGCGAGCTGCAGCAGCTGCAACTGCGCGAGGGCGACGCGGTGCAGGCCGGCCAGGTCGTCGCGCGGGTGGACAGCACCGAGAGCCAGGCCCGCCTGGCCCAGGCCCAGCAGCAGGCCGATGCGGCGCGCGCGCAGCAAGATATTCAGCAGCGCCAGTACGACAACAACCGCGCCTTGGCCAACCAGGGCTTTATCTCGGCCACGGCCTTGGAGTCGTCGCAGTCGCAATGGCAGGCCGCGCAGGCCAATTACCAGGCGGCACGCTCGGCCGCCGATGTGCTGCGCAAAAACCTGAGCGATACCGTGCTGCGCAGCCCCATCCAGGGCCAGGTGGCCCGCAAATGGGTGAGCAATGGCGAAAAGGTCGGGCCGGACGCCAACGTGCTGGAGATTGTCGACCTGCGTGAGCTGGAGCTGCAAGCCCAGATGCCGGCAGCCGATTCGCTGCAGCTGCGTCTGGGCCAGACGGCGCAGTTGCAGGTCGATGGCAGCGGCCAGACCGTCAGCGCGCAGGTGGTGCGCATCAACCCGCAGGCCGATGCCAACAGCCGCAGTGTGACGGTGTATTTGCGCATTGCACAGCCCGCGCCATCCGCAGGCGCTGCCGCACCGGCGCTGCGCCAGGGGCTGTACCTGCAGGGGCAACTGGCCACCGGCGAGCTGCAGACGCTTGCCGTGCCGCTGGCTGCCGTGCGCACCGACAAGCCCGAGCCCTATGTGCAGTTGCTGAGCCCAAACGCCGGATCGGGCGAACCAGGCGAACGCAGCGATACGCTGCTGGTTCAGCACCAGCCCGTGGTGCTGGGCGCGCGCAGCCAGCGCGATGGCAAGACCTGGGTCGCGGTGACCCAGGGCCTGCAGGCCGGCCAGCGCATTCTGGGTGGCCAGGTCGGCCAACTGCGCGCGGCCACGCCGGTGCGGCTGGCGCCCGGGCCTGCACCCCTTCCAACAGCTACCCCGCCCGCATCGCCCGCGTCCTGATCCATGTGGTTCACCCGCCTCAGCCTGAACAACCCGGTGCTGGCCACGATGATGATGGCCGCGCTGGTGGTGCTGGGCCTGTTCTCACTGCAGCGCCTCAAGGTGGACCAGTTCCCGAATATCGATTTCCCGGTGGTCGTCATCACGGTGGACTACCCCGGCGCCGCGCCGGAGATTGTTGAGAGCGAAGTCACCAAGAAGATCGAGGAAGCGGTCAACGCCGTGGCCGGCATCAGCGCCCTCACCTCGCGCAGCTACGAGGGCACGGCCGTCATCATCATGGAGTTCCAGATCTATGTGGACGGGCGCCGCGCGGCTGAGGATGTGCGCGAGAAGATCGCTGCCGTGCGCCCCTTGCTGCGCGACGAGGTCAAAGACCCGCGCGTGATCCGCTTTGACCCGGCAGACGCCGCCGTCTGGTCGCTGGCCCTGCTGCCTGACCCGAGCCGGGGCACGCCGCCCAGCGCGATTGCGATGACCTCCTGGGCCGACCAGGTGCTCAAGAAGCGCCTCGAGAATGTACGCGGCGTGGGGGCCGTGAGCCTGGTGGGCGGCACGCCGCGCGAGATCAATGTCTACCTCAACCCGCAGCAGATGGAGGCGCTGTCCATCTCGGCGAGCGAAGTGGCCGATGCCGTGCGCCGCGAGAACCAGGATCTGCCGCTGGGCTCGGTGCGCTCGCGCGAGCAGGACCGGCTGGTGCAGATCGACTCGCGCATGAAGCGGCCCGAGGACTTCAACCAGATCATCGTCGCCCGCCGCAATGGCGCGCCCATCTACCTGCACCAGGTAG
This sequence comes from Comamonas sp. MYb69, assembly GCF_037479315.1. Taxonomy (NCBI): domain Bacteria; kingdom Pseudomonadati; phylum Pseudomonadota; class Betaproteobacteria; order Burkholderiales; family Comamonadaceae; genus Comamonas; species Comamonas sp. MYb69. Next base: position 31,917 of record NZ_JBBGZG010000022.1, on the reverse strand, counting down.
CGCGCGTGCAGGATGGCGCGCAGGAGCTAAAGAACCTGGCCTTGTACAACGGCACGCGCACCCTGCTGCTGTCGATCCAGAAATCGCAGGAGGAAAACACCATCGAGGTGGTGGACGGCCTGCGCCGCGCAGTGGCCGAGATCACGCCCGAGCTGCCGCCGGGCCTGCGGCTGGAGCCGATTGCCGATGCCTCGCGCCCGATCCGCGTGGCCGTCGACAACGTGCGCCAGACCCTGGTCGAGGGGGCGGTGCTCACCGTGCTGATCGTGTTTCTGTTCCTGCATTCCTGGCGCTCAACGGTCATCACCGGCCTGACCCTGCCGATCTCCATCATCGGCACCTTCTTTTTCATGTATGCCTTTGGCTTCACGATCAATATGGTGACCCTGATGGCCTTGTCGCTGTGCGTGGGCCTGCTGATCGATGACGCCATCGTCGTGCGGGAGAACATCGTGCGCCACCTGCAGATGGGCAAATCGGCCTACCGCGCGGCGCTGGAAGGCACGCAGGAGATTGGCCTGGCCGTGCTGGCCACCACCTTGTCGATCGTCGCGGTGTTTCTGCCCATTGGCTTCATGGGCGGCATCATCGGCAAGTTCTTCCATGAGTTTGGCCTGACCATTGTGGTCGCCGTGCTGCTGTCGATGTTTGTCAGCTTTACCTTGGACCCGATGCTCTCCAGCGTCTGGCATGACCCCAGCGTGCACAAGGGCGGCAAGCCCGCACGCAACGGGCTTGCACGGGCGCTCGACCGGGCGCTGGCTGGCTTTGAGGCCGCCACCGAGCAGCTGAGCGCCGGCTACCAGCGCCTGCTGGCCTGGGCGCTGCGCCACCGCTTGACCAGCCTGCTGGTAGCGCTGGCGATCTTTATCCTGAGCCTGCTGCTGCTGCCACTGCTGGGCACCGAGTTTGTGCCGCGCGCCGATTTTTCCGAGACCCAGATCCGCTTCAATGTGCCGGTGGGCGCATCGGTGGAGGCAACCGAGGCGCGCGCGCGCCAGGTCGAGGACGTGGTGCGCCGCAACCCGGCCGTGCGCTACACCCTGACCACGATCAATACCGGTAACGCCAACGGCAAGAACTACGCCAGCATGTATGTGCGCCTGGTGGACCGCAGCAAACGCAGCCAGGATGTGCAGCAGATATCGGCCAGCCTGCGCGCTGAGCTCAACCAGATCGCCGGCATCCAGGTGACGCACGTAGGCCTGCTCGAAGCCGTAGGCGGCCAAAAGCAGGTGGAGTTCTCGCTGCAGGGCCCGGATCTGCAGGAGCTCGAACGCCTGGCGCGCCAGGTGAGCGAGCGCCTGCAGCATATCCCCGGCCTGGTGGACCTCGACAGCAGCGTGCTGGAGCGCGAGCCCATCGTGCAGCTGCAGTTCAACCGCGATGCCGCATCCGACCTGGGCCTGCCGATGGGCCAGGTGGCGACAGCGCTGCGCACCTTGGTGGAAGGCGACACCGTGGGCAACTGGCGCGCCGGCGACAACCAGACCTATGACGTGCGGGTGCGCCTGGCGCCCGAGGCGCGCGAGAACCCGCAGATGCTGGCCCAGCTGCCGCTGACAGCCATGGGCGCCAATGGCCAGCCCCATACCGTGCGCCTGAGCCAGCTGGCCACCTTGACCGAAACCACCGGCCCCAACCGCATCAACCGCCGGGCGATGAACCGCGAAGTCGCCTTCAATGCCAACGCCAACCAGCGCAGCGCCGGCGAGGTGGCCGCCGATATCCGCGCGGTGCTGGCGCAGACCACCTTCCCGCCCGGCTACCGCTATGAATTTGCCGGCAGCACCAAGAACATGCAGGAGTCCTTTGGCTACGCGCTGTCGGCACTGGCCTTGGCGGTGATCTTTATCTACATGATTCTGGCCAGCCAGTTCCGCAGCTTCTTGCAGCCGCTGGCGCTGATGACCTCGCTGCCACTGACCTTGATTGGCGTGGTGCTCACCTTGATGATGTTTGGCACCACCTTGTCGATGTTCTCCATCATCGGCGTCATCTTGCTGATGGGCCTGGTCACCAAGAATGCGATCTTGCTGGTGGACTTTGCGATACGCGCCCGCCAGCCCCAGCCTGGCGAAGACGGCCAGATGGTGCCCGGCCTGCCCCGTGAGCAGGCACTGCTGCTGGCCGCCCAGGTGCGGCTGCGCCCGATCTTAATGACCACCCTGGCCATGGTGTTTGGCATGGTGCCGCTGGCTTTTGCGATGAGCGAAGGGGCCGAGCAGCGCGCGCCACTGGGCCAGGCGGTGATTGGCGGGGTGATCACCTCGTCGCTGTTGACCCTGGTGGTGGTGCCCGTGGTGTACTGCTACCTCGATGATTTTGCGAAATGGGCCGCCCAAAAGTGGCGGCGTCCCGCTATGGAACCCTAAGCGGCCTAAAATAAGGGGTTTTTTCTTGCCCCACCCCCAACAAGCCAACCGGAGTCTGCAATGAGTTTGCCACTGAACATGTCCCCCAGCACGGATGATAAATACCGCGCAGCACGCTACAACATGGTCGAGCAGCAGGTTCGCCCCTGGAGCCTGGGCGACGAACAGGTGCTGGCGCTGATCGGCACGCTGCGCCGTGAAGAATTTGTTCCCGATGGCCTGCAGGACATGGCGTTCATGGACATCCAGCTGCCACTGCTGGGCGATGACGGCGAAGAAGCCGTTGCCAATGGCCACTGCATGCTGCCTCCCCGCGTCGAAGCACGCGTGCTGCAGGATCTGAAGCTGCAAGCCCATGAAAACGTGCTGGAAATCGGCACCGGCTCGGGCTACATGGCCGCGCTCATGTCGCGCCTGGCCAAGCAGGTCACCTCGCTGGAGATCGAGCCTGCGCTGGTCGAGCTGGCCCGCGCCAACCTGCACCGCGCCCAGATCAAGAATGTCGATGTGGTGCTGGAAGACGGCTCCAACGCCCAGGCCATCGGCGGCAGCTATGACGTGATCGTGCTGAGCGGCTCGGTCTACGAAGTGCCAGCGGCGCTGCTCGACAAGCTCAAGGAAGGCGGCCGTCTGATCGCTTTTGTGGGCACCGAGCCGATGATGCGCACCACCGTCTACACCCGCACGCAAGGCAAGCTGACGATCAGCCAGCCTTGGGACACCGTGGTGGCCCGCCTCAAGGGCTTTGCCGAGGCACCCCGCTTCAAGTTCTGATGACCCCCGCAGCGCGGCGGCCTGGGGGCCGGCTGCGCTGCAGAAAGTGATGTATGGAGCAAATCCGCCCCGCGCAACTCAATGAATGGCTGGCCCAGCATGCTGACCAGAACCCCCTGGTGCTGGATGTGCGCGAGCCCTGGGAGCTGCAGACTGCCTCGGTCAAGCCCGAAGGTTTTGAGCTGCTGAATATCCCGATGCAGCAGATTCCAGCCTCGCTCAACCTGCTCGATGAAGACCGCCCCATCGCCTGCCTCTGCCACCACGGCATGCGCAGCATGCAGGTTGCCGTGTTCCTGGAGCGCCAGGGCTACAGCCAGGTCAGCAACCTGACCGGCGGCATCGACCTCTGGACGGCTGAGCGCGACCCCTCGGTGCCGCGCTACTGACCTGCGGCCCGCGCCGTTTGCGGCGCGGCATCGGGCCTCTGGCCTGGCCGCGCCTCCCCTTGTACCACCCCCTTCTGCACCATGCGCCAAGCCCCTGCCCTGCCTCGTCTGAGAACAACCTGCGCCGCAGCTGCTGCGCTGCTGCTGGGCCTGGCCCAGTGGCCGGCCCAGGCCCAGAGCCTGATGCAGATGGTGGAGCAGGCCAGCGGCTATGACGCGCAGTGGCAATCGGCCCGTGCCAACCTGGATGCGGCCATCTCCCGGGGCGAGCAGGCCCGTGCAGGCTTGCTGCCGCAGGTGGGCCTGCAGGCGCAGTCGCAGTACAGCCACACGGCCATCAACAACCCCGAGCTGCGCCTGAACGGCCCCGACCACCAGATCGGCATCACGGCCAGCCAGCCGCTCTACCGCCCGGCCAACCGCATTGCGCTGGAACAAGGCAAATTGGGCGGCGATATCGCCCGGCTGCAGCTCGATGCCGCGAGCCAGGATTTGCTGGTGCGGGTGGCCCAGGCCTACTTCGATGTGCTGGCCGCGCAGGACAGCATGGTGTTTGTGCAGGCCCAAAAGGCTGCCGTCAAAGAGCAGCTGGCCGCTGCCAAGCGCAACTTTGATGTGGGCACGGCCACCATCACCGATTCGCGCGAAGCCGAGGCCCGTTTTGACCTGGTGCGCGCGCAGGAGATCGCCGCCGAGAATGACCTGACCGTCAAACGCCTTGCGCTGGACAACGCCGTGGGCACACCCGGCAACCAGCCCTGGCCGCTCAAGCAACCTGTGCTGCTGCCAGCGACCACGCCCGACAATGTGCTGATGTGGGTGGACCAGGCCCAGAGCGAGCAACCCCAGATCCGCATTGCCCAGCTGGCTACCAACAATGCCCGGCTGGACACCAAGAAGGCCGAAACCGGCCACCTGCCCACCGTGGACCTGCAGGCCACCGTGGGCCGCCAGCTCTACCCCAAGGGCAGCATCACCATGCCCACCCATGGCTACAACGCCAACCAGGCGACCGTGGGTGTGGTGCTCAATGTGCCGCTGTTTGCCGGATTTTCCGTGCAGAACCGGGTCAAGGAAACGCTGGCACTGGAGAGCAAGGCCGAGGCCGACCTGGACAATGCCCGCCGCACCGTAGCGCAGAACGTGCGCAGCGCCTTCTTTGGCCTGCAGTCCAACGCCAGCCAGGTCAAGGCACTGGAAGCCGCCGAGGCATCGAGCCAGCTCGCGCTCGATGCCAACCTGACCGGCTACCAGGTGGGCGTGCGCATCAATATCGATGTGCTCAACGCCCAAAGCCAGCTCTACCAGACCAAGCGCGACCTGGCCCTTGCCCGCTACAACACCTTGCTCGGCCAGCTCAAGCTCAAGCAGGCGGCCGGCACCTTGGCGCTGAACGATATCGAAGTGCTGGACCGCAGCATGCTGACCAGCACGGCGCCCGCAGCCGCAGCTCCCAGCGCGTTGCCTGCGACCCAGCTCGCCCCCTCACCCGCACGCTAAAGCGCTCCGCGCGCCTGGGCAAGGCCGCACAGCGCGCCATCAAGGCAGGTTGCCAAACAAGGCCGGCCGCGCTGCATAAGAGGGCAGCACGCAGGCGACATCATGGGCGCAGCCCGGCACGATGGACAGCGGCTGCGGGCGCGCTGGCTGCAGCACCTGGGCCACATAGGCGGCATAGCCCTCCCCCCGCTGGCGGCGAAACGGCCCTTGCAGCATGGCGGCGCAGGATTTATCGAGCGCGCCATAGCTCGTGCCCTTGCCGGCATGGTTGTCGAGCGCACCTTCCAGATAGTGGATATCGGCCTGGCGGTAGCGCTCGCGCGCCTGCGCAGCGGTGGGCCCCAGGCTGGACGGCAGCGCCTGCGTGCCGTATTTCCAGTCGTGGTAGCCCGGGCAGGATGCCTCTTGAGGCAGTTGCATGCGGTAGTCGCAACCACCATCGCTGCAGGCAGCCCAGTCCACATCGCGGGCCGCGCGCTGGGGCTGCGGGCGCGGTGGATCGAAATACAGCCAGGTGCCGGGGTCGGCGACGACATAGCGCAGCGATACACCGGCAGGCGGCTGCTGGGCAAAGCCGATGCTGCGCTGGAGCATCTGCCCACCGGCAGAAAAGCCCGCCAAGGTGATCTGGCGCACGCTGGGCCAGCGCTGGTGGATATGGGCAACCAAGGCATCGAGCGCGGCAATCGCGCTGATCGGGGTCCTGCCAGCACCGGCCTGGGAGTTTTGCCCGGCCAGCCAGCTGCCGCAGGTCCACAGCACATCACCCGGCTCCGGCGCAGGCGTGCCCTTGGTGCGGCAGCGCTCGGCCTTGTCGCTGGCCACCTGGTAGAGCGGCGCAATGACCAGGGTCTCTTCCAAGCGCCCCGCCTTGCGTGCGGCATCCAGCGCGGCATTGAAGCTGCGGTTGGCATCGCGCGGGTGCCCATGCAGGATCAAAAGCGCCGTTTGCGGTCCGCCAGATCCATCAGCATTTTCGGCTTGCGGCGCTTGCGGCGCTTGCGAGGCATAGAAATGCATGCGCCCGGCCTGGCGTGGCAGCGCAAAGCCTTGGTAACAGGCGTCTGAAGCCTGTTCGGTACAGGTCTGTGGCGCCGATGCTGGGGTGGATGGCGGGCTTGAAGCTGCCCAGCCACTGCCAGCCAGCAAAGCGGCCAGGCCAACACCAAAAGCGAGTGTGCGAGCGGTCATAGCGGTACCGTGGTAGTCCCAAGACCTGCCATCCTAGGCCTTTGTGGCCCAGCGGTGTAGCACTGGGCGGGATTTACCTGGCAGAGACAGGCCCGATACATGAACGGCGTGGTGGACTGCGCTGCAGCCTGCGCAGCGCATGCACAAGCGCGCAAAAACAAAAAACCTCTTGAACATCACATTCAAGAGGCTTGTTGTTTGGTGGGTGATACATGGATCGAACATGTGACCCCTGCCGTGTGAAGGCAGTGCTCTACCGCTGAGCTAATCACCCCAGGCACGCCCCAAAGAGGCCTGCCAAAACTAAATGGTGGTGGGTGATACATGGATCGAACATGTGACCCCTGCCGTGTGAAGGCAGTGCTCTACCGCTGAGCTAATCACCCCAGGCACGCCCCAAAGAGGCCTGCCAAAACTAAATGGTGGTGGGTGATACATGGATCGAACATGTGACCCCTGCCGTGTGAAGGCAGTGCTCTACCGCTGAGCTAATCACCCCAAC
>NZ_JBBGZG010000022.1:0-25090 GCF_037479315.1 Comamonas sp. MYb69 | reverse complement strand
GGTGGTGGGTGATACATGGATCGAACATGTGACCCCTGCCGTGTGAAGGCAGTGCTCTACCGCTGAGCTAATCACCCCAAGCATGCCCCAAGGGACATACCGCAACGACGATGGATTGGTGGGTGATACATGGATCGAACATGTGACCCCTGCCGTGTGAAGGCAGTGCTCTACCGCTGAGCTAATCACCCAAAATCTCTCGCCGTCAAGCTCTCTATTATGACAGCAAATATTTGCTGGCTGTGAAAATTAGGCCAATTTTCTCCAAATAGTTTTGCCGCCACTGGATTTGTCCAGCTGCGCCAGCACCTCGTCGTGGGCGGCCAGCTCCGCGTCCGACGGCTGGATCACCGGCAGATCGAACTGCGCAAAATCCACTTTCTTGACCACCATCGCCGCGTTGGACTTGCTGTTCGACGCCATGCTGTCGGACGACAGCAGCTGCTCCTGGCCGCGCGTCATGTTGATGTAGACGTCAGCGAGCAGCTCGGCATCGAGCAAGGCGCCGTGCAGGTCGCGGCCGGAATTGTCCACTTCCAGGCGGTCGCACAGCGCATCGAGCGAGTTGCGCTTGCCCGGGAACAGGTCGCGCGCCATCAAGAGCGAATCCAGCACCCCGCTCACCATGCTGACCAGAGGCGGCATGCCCACCCGTTCGAACTCCTTGTTCAGGAAGCCCATGTCGAATGGCGCATTGTGGATGATCAGCTCAGCGCCTTCGAGGTAGGCGCGGATCTCTTCGGCTTTCTCGTGGAAACGCGGCTTGTCGGCCAGAAACTCGCTGGTGATACCGTGCACGCGCAGCGCGTCTTCATGGCTTTCCCGGTCGGCATTGAAGTACAGATGCAGGTTATTGCCGGTGAGCTTGCGGTTGAGCAGCTCGACGCAGCCGAGCTCAATGACACGGTCACCATCGACGACTGACAGACCCGTGGTTTCCGTATCCAGAACAATTTGGCGCGACATCTACAGCTTCCTCGACTCAAAACACCGATTGTAAAAGCCGCTCGCACCCGCGCGCCCGGCCCGGCCCACGCTCAGTGGTTTTCCTTGGCGTGGTTGATCGAGTACTTGGGGATCTCCACGGTCACATCCTCGCGCGCCAAAATGGCCTGGCAGGACAGGCGCGACTGCGGCTCCAGGCCCCAGGCGCGGTCGAGCAGATCGTCCTCTTCCTCCTCGGAAGGGTCCATGGAGTCGAAACCCTGGCGCACGATCACGTGGCAGGTGGTGCAGGCCCGGCTCATGTCGCAGGCGTGTTCGATGTTGATGCCATTGTCCAGCAGCGCCTCGCAGATCGACGTTCCGGTGGGCGCCTTGATCTCGGCGCCTTGGGGACAGTATTCGGCATGGGGCAGGATTTTGATGATAGGCATGGGAATGTGGTTCTTCTTGCTGTAGTCGGTTAAATGGATTGCACGTTCTTGCCAGCCAGGGCCTGGCGGATGCCACGGTTCATGCGCTCGGCGGCAAAGGCCTCGGTGCCCTTGGCCAGCGCATCGGTGCTGGCCTCGATCTCGGCGGCACTCTCGCTGCTGGACAGGGCCCGGCGCAGCTGGTCCATCAGCGCGTCGACCTGGCTGCGCTCGGCGTCAGTCAGCAGGTCGCCATCGGCATCGAGCGCGCTTTGGGTGGCAATCAGCAGGCGGTCGCCATCCACGCGCGCTTCGACCAGCGCACGGGCCTGCATATCGGCCTGGGCGGTGCTGAAGCTGTCGCGCAGCATATGGGCAATCTGGTCGTCCGAGAGGCCGTACGAGGGCTTCACATCGATATGCGCCTCCACCCCGCTCACCAGCTCTTGCGCGCCCACGCTCAGCAGGCCATCGGCATCTATGGTGAAGGACACGCGGATGCGTGCAGCGCCCGCGGCCATTGGCGGGATGCCCCGCAGTTCAAAGCGCGCCAGGCTGCGGCAATCAGCGACCAGATCGCGCTCGCCCTGCACCACGTGGATGGCCAAGGCCGTCTGGCCGTCTTTGTAGGTGGTGAAGTCCTGGCCGCGTGCGGTCGGAATGGTTTCGTTGCGGCTGACAATGCGCTCGACCAGGCCGCCCATGGTCTCGATGCCCAGCGACAGCGGGATCACATCGAGCAGCAGCAGGTCGCCATTGGTGTCGTTGCCGGCGAGCTGGTTGGCCTGGATGGCCGCACCCAGGGCCACCACCTCGTCGGGGTTCAGGTTGGTCAGCGGGGGCTTGCCAAAGAAGTTGCCGACTGCAGTCTGCACCTGGGGCATGCGCGTCGAGCCGCCCACCATCACCACGCCTTGCACCTCGTCCTTGGCCAGCTGGGCATCAGCCAGCGCGCGGCGCACGGCCGTCAGGGTGCGGGCCGTCAAGGCCTGCGTGGCCGCATCAAAATCGGCCCGGCTCAGCGGCAGCGCAATATCCTGGCCCGACAGCTGCGCGGAGAACATCACCTGGTCGGCGTCGGTCAGCGCCTCTTTGGCGGCCTTGGCGGCCAGGCGCAATACCGCCTTGTCCTGCGCGCTCTGCACCGTGCCGCCGGTTTTCTCCAGCACCCACTGGCCCAGTGCCGCGTCATAGTCGTCACCGCCCAGCGCCGAGTCACCGCCGGTGGCGATGACTTCAAACACACCGCGCGTCAGGCGCAGCACGGAAATATCAAAGGTGCCGCCGCCCAGGTCGTAAACGGCGTAGATGCCTTCGGACGCATTATCGAGGCCATAGGCAATCGCCGCAGCGGTGGGCTCGTTGATCAGGCGCAGCAGCTTGATGCCGGCCAACTGCGCCGCATCCTTGGTGGCCTGGCGCTGCGCATCGTCAAAGTAGGCTGGCACGGTGATCACCGCGCCATACAGGTCATTGTCGAAGGTGTCTTCTGCGCGGTAGCGCAAGGTGGCCAGAATCTCGGCGCTGATCTCCACCGGGGTCTTGAGACCGGCTACGGTCTCGATGGCCACCATGCCACTATCCTCGGGCTGCAGCAGCGCATAGGCCAGCTGCTCGGGCGCATGGATATCGTCCAGGTTGCGGCCCATCAGGCGCTTGGCCGAGGCAATGGTGTTGGCGGCATCCACGCCGGGATGGGCGAGCGCCGCATAGCCGATATCGCGCTTGCCATTGGCGTGGTAATGCACCACCGATGGCAGCAGCACCCGGCCTTCGTCATCCGGCAGGCATTCGGCCACCCCGTTGCGCACGGCAGCGACCAGCGAGTGCGTGGTGCCCAGATCAATGCCCACCGCAATACGGCGCTGGTGCGGATCAGGAGATTGGCCAGGTTCTGAAATTTGGAGCAGTGCCATGGATGCGATCTATCTTGTGTTCTCTTGCCTGCGGCCCGCGCGGGCGCGCGGAGGCAGCGGTCTCAATGGGGGTGTCGCCAAGGCATGCTGTGCGGCCTGGTGGGCCGCCCTGCCTTGGTCAAAAGCCTATTGTCCCAGTTGCTCGCGGCGGCGGTCGATGTCGCCGCTAAATCGCGCAACAAACATGAGGGCTCTCACCTGCTGGGCCGCTTGCACATAGTCGCGCTCCACATCCAGCAGCTGCTGGCAGCGCGCCAGCATCGTGCGGCGCGCGCTGGCGACCTGGTCATCCAAGGCATCAACGTCGGTCTGGCTCTGCGCGTCTTCCAGCGCCTCGCGCCACTCCATCTGCTCCATCAGAAAAGCAGTAGGCATGGCGGTGTTGTCCTCGGCGCGGATGGGCGCGTCATGCATCTCGCACAGGTAGGCGGCGCGCTTGAGTGGGTCCTTCAAGCGCTGGTAGGCCTCATTGATGCGCACCGACCACTGCATGGCCACGCGCTGGGCGGCAGCCCCTTGCGACGCAAAGCGGTCCGGATGGGCCTGCTTTTGCAAGGCCTTCCAGCGCTCAGCCAATTGCTGGGCATCTTGCGCAAACTGCACAGGCACGGCGAACAGTTCAAAATCGTTGGATTGCAGATTCATCATGAAAAAACCGCCTGGCAAAAGCACAGGCGGTTTGCAGTTTTGGCATCAGCGATGCCGACAAACAAGGCCGGATCGGCCTATGAAGGCCAACCGGGCGCCTGAACCTGAGGCCTCAGATTCTGAAGCTCTCGCCACAACCGCAGCGATCACGCTCGTTGGGATTGTGGAACTTGAAGCCCTCGTTGAGGCCTTCGCGCACAAAGTCCAGCTCGGTGCCGTCGATGTAGGCCATGCTTTTGGGATCGACCAGCACCTTGACGCCATGGTCTTCAAACACCACGTCCTCAGGCGCTGCCTCATCCACGTACTCGAGCTTGTAGGCCAGGCCCGAGCAGCCGGTGGTCTTCACGCCCAGGCGCACACCCACGCCATGGCCGCGACGCGACAGGTAGCGGTTGATGTGGCGCGCAGCCGACTCAGAAAGCGTGACAGCCATGGCGCTTTAAGCCTCCGCCTTGGCGCTGTGCTTGGCCTTGTAGTCGTTGACTGCCGCCTTGATCGCGTCTTCAGCCAGGATCGAGCAGTGGATCTTCACCGGTGGCAGCGCCAGCTCTTCAGCGATCTGCGCGTTCTTCAGTGCAGCGGCTTCGTCCAGGGTCTTGCCCTTGACCCATTCGGTCACCAGCGACGACGAGGCAATCGCCGAGCCGCAGCCGTAGGTCTTGAAGCGTGCGTCTTCGATCACGCCGGTGTCGGCATTGACCTTGATCTGCAGCTTCATCACGTCGCCGCAAGCCGGAGCGCCGACCATGCCGGTGCCCACCGATTCATCACCCTTGTCGAACGAGCCCACGTTGCGGGGGTTCTCGTAATGATCAATCACTTTGTCGGAATATGCCATCTTGGTACCTCTTTACAGTTAGCGGCTGCGCCGGATTAGTGGGCAGCCCACTGGATGGTGCTCAGATCAACACCGTCTTTGTACATTTCCCACAGGGGGCTCAACTCGCGCAGCTTGGTCACGTTTTCACGGATCGAAGCCACGGCGTAGTCGATGTCTTCATTCGTCGTGAAGCGGCCAAACGTCATGCGCAGACTGCTGTGGGCGAGCTCATCGCTGCGGCCCAGCGCGCGCAGCACATAGCTGGGCTCCAGGCTGGCGGAGGTGCAGGCCGAACCCGAGGACACGGCCAGGCCCTTGATGCCCATGATCAGCGATTCGCCTTCGACGAAGTTGAAGCTGATGTTCAGGTTGTGCGGCACGCGGTGGTTCAGGTCACCGTTGACGAACACTTGTTCGATGTCCATCAGACCGTCCAGCATGCGCTGCTGCAGCGCCTTGGCATGGGCGTAGTCCTTGGCCATGTCTTCCTTGGCGATGCGGAAAGCCTCGCCCATACCGACGATCTGGTGCGTCGCCAGGGTGCCCGAACGCATGCCGCGTTCATGGCCACCGCCGTGCATCTGCGCTTCGATGCGCACACGGGGCTTGCGGCGCACGTACAGCGCGCCAATGCCCTTGGGACCATAGGTCTTGTGCGAGGCCAGGCTCATCAGGTCGACCTTCAGCGCGGTCACATCGATCTCGACCTTGCCGGTGGCCTGGGCCGCATCGACGTGGAAAATGATGCCCTTTTCGCGGCAGATGTTCCCGATGGTGTCGATGTCCTGGATCACGCCGGTTTCGTTGTTCACGAACATGACGCTGACCAGGATGGTGTCGGGGCGGATCGCCGCCTTGAACACGTCCAGATCCAGCAGACCATCTTCCTTGACGTCCAGGTAGGTGACCTCAAAGCCTTCACGCTCCAGCGCACGCATCGTGTCCAGCACGGCCTTGTGCTCGGTCTTGACGGTGATCAGGTGCTTGCCCTTGCCCTTGTAGAACTGCGCAGCGCCCTTGAGCGCCAGGTTGTCCGACTCGGTGGCACCGCTGGTCCAGACGATTTCACGCGGATCGGCATTGATCAGCGCGGCGACTTGCGCACGGGCCTTTTCAACCGCCTCTTCCGCCGTCCAGCCCCAGGCATGGCTGCGCGATGCAGGGTTGCCGTAGTTCTCGGACAACCAGGGAATCATCGCTTCAACCACGCGGGGGTCCACGGGCGTGGTGGCGCCGTAATCAAGGTAAATAGGGAAGTGTGGGGTCGTGTCCATATCTGGCTCTACTGGCGCGTGCTGGTGGGCACCCGCAAAAACTCAAAACGCAATCATCGAATGAACTTGCCGCACCCGGTTCAGGGCGTAACAAGGCCTCCCGGCACTGCGAAGAGCACCGGGGGATGCGGCGACCAGCGCCGCATCAACAATCAGGATTTGGCAAACACATTGCCCAGTGCAAACACCGAGTTCGGTGCGGTGACACGGATGGGCTTGACAACCGGCGTGGTCGAGATAGCGCGGCGCACGATGGGCTTGTCTTCGATCTGGATACCCTTGGCCAGTTGGTCATCGACCAGCTTTTGCAAGGTGACGGAATCGAGAAACTCCACCATGCGCTGGTTCAGCGATGCCCAGAGTTCGTGCGTCATGCAGCGACCGGCCTCACCCATGCAGTTTTCCTTGCCGCCACACTGCGTGGCGTCAATAGGTTCATCTACCGAGACAATGATGTCGGCAACTGTGATCTCAGCGGCCTTGCGGGCCAGGGTGTAGCCGCCACCGGGGCCGCGGGTGGACTCCACCAGTTCATGGCGGCGCAGCTTGCCAAACAGCTGCTCCAGATACGACAGCGAGATCTGCTGACGCTGGCTGATCGCAGCCAAAGTTACCGGGCCATTGTTCTGGCGCAAAGCCAGATCAATCATTGCAGTCACTGCAAATCGGCCTTTGGTGGTGAGACGCATAATCGTTCCTTAGAGGTCAGGCTTGATAACCATAGACGCCCAATGCAAGCAAGCCACCCGCAATGACATCGTCGTAGCCTGTCGCTCCACCCTGCATGCAGGGTAGGTCCCATTCATCGATAGGCTTTTTTCTTGTTGTTGAGTAATTTGTGTCAGTATAGCACAATGCCCCCTGAATTCGCTCGGGTAAGCAAAGATTACTTACAGAAACTGACATCCCTAGAGGCTGCGGGTATTCCCTGCCTCTGGAGAGGCCCCACCAAAAGCCCTTTGTTTCAATATGGTTAATTGGTCGCGCGCCTGGGCTGCGGCCTCGAATTCGAGGTTGCGCGCCGCCTCCAGCATCTGCTTTTCCAGGCGCTTGATTTCCTTGGCAATCTCTTTCTCGGACATGTCCTCGACCTGGGCGCGGCTCATCGCCACCTGCTGGGCGCGGTCCATGTCGTCGCTGGCCTTGGTGCTGTAGACGCCATCGATCAAATCACGCACTTGCTTGACAATGCTGCGCGGCACGATGCCATGCTCCGCATTGAAGGCCATCTGCTTCTCGCGGCGGCGGCTGGTCTCGTCCATCGCCTTGCGCATCGAGTCGGTGATGCGATCGGCATACAAAATCGCCTTGCCATTCATGTTCCGTGCCGCACGGCCAATGGTCTGGATCAGGCTGCGCTCGGCACGCAGAAAGCCTTCCTTGTCGGCGTCCAGGATGGCCACCAGCGAGACCTCGGGGATATCGAGGCCTTCGCGCAGCAGGTTGATGCCCACCAGCACATCAAAGGTGCCCAGGCGCAGATCGCGGATGATCTCGACGCGCTCGACGGTCTCCACATCGGAGTGCAGGTAGCGCACCTTCACGCCGTTGTCGGTCAGGTACTCGGTCAGCTGCTCGGCCATGCGCTTGGTCAGCGTGGTAATCAGCACCCGCTCCTGCACCTTCACCCGGGCATGGATTTCCTGCAGCACATCGTCGACCTGGTGGGTCGCAGGGCGCACTTCCACCTCGGGATCGACCAGGCCGGTGGGCCGCACCACCTGCTCGACGATCTTGCCCGCATGGGTCTTCTCGTACTCGGCCGGCGTGGCCGAGACAAACACCACCTGGCGCATGCGCTGCTCGAACTCGCCAAACTTGAGCGGGCGGTTGTCCAAGGCGCTGGGCAGGCGAAAGCCATACTCGACCAGGGTGGTCTTGCGCGCCTTGTCGCCGTTGTACATGGCATTGAGCTGGCCGATCATCTGGTGGCTCTCGTCGAGAAACATCAGCGCGTCCTTGGGCATGTAGTCCGTCATCGTTGGCGGCGGATCGCCCGGCGCCGCGCCCGAGAGGTGGCGGCTGTAGTTCTCAATACCCTTGCAGTGCCCCACCTCGGTCAGCATCTCCAGGTCGAACCGGGTGCGCTGCTCCAGGCGCTGGGCTTCCACCAGCTTGCCCTCGCCCACCAGCTGCTTGAGGCGCAGCGCCAGCTCTTCCTTGATGGTCTCGACGGCCACCAGCACCTGGTCGCGCGGGGTCACATAGTGGCTGCTGGGGTAGATGGTGAAGCGCGGCACTTTCTGGCGCACGCGGCCGGTGAGCGGGTCAAACAGCTGCAGGCTCTCGACCTCGTCGTCAAACAGCTCGATACGCACCGCCATCTCGCTGTGCTCGGACGGAAACACATCGATGGTGTCGCCCCGCACGCGGAAGGTACCGCGCGAGAAATCTGCATCATTGCGCTTGTACTGCATGCGCACCAGCTGGCCAATCGCATCGCGCTGGCTCAGCTCATCGCCCACACGCAGGATGAAACGCATCTTGGTATAGGACTCGGGCGAGCCGATGCCGTAGATGGCCGAGACGGTGGCCACGACGATGGTGTCGCGGCGCTCGAGCACGCTCTTGGTGGCCGACAGCCGCATCTGCTCGATGTGCTCGTTGATGGCGCTGTCCTTTTCGATGAACAGGTCGCGCTGGGGTACATAGGCCTCGGGCTGGTAGTAGTCGTAGTAGCTGACGAAGTACTCCACCGCGTTCTTCGGAAAGAACTCGCGGAACTCGCTGTACAGCTGCGCGGCCAGCGTCTTGTTGGGCGCAAACACGATGGCCGGGCGCCCGGTGCGCGCGATCACATTGGCCATCGTGAAGGTCTTGCCCGAGCCCGTGACGCCCAGCAGGGTCTGAAAGGCCTCACCGTCATCAATGCCTTCCACCAGCGCATCGATGGCCGCCGGCTGGTCGCCCGCAGGCGGATACGGCTGGAACAAGGTGAAGGGCGAGCCCGGATATTGGATGAATTCCCCCTCACGGGGTGCCTCTGGAGTGACTTCGTGCATAGGTCGGGTATGCCACGCGCGAGCGGGCGTCGCTAGAATACGGGGTTAACCCCAAAGCGTACTGCAAAATTGCGGTGGAGGCGATGGCCTCTTGTTTGGCATTTGGGGGTACAAAGCCAGATTTCTACCTACCAAGGACTACACATGTCTCTTTTCTCTTCCGTCGAAATGGCCCCACGCGACCCCATCCTGGGTCTCAATGAGCAGTATGCCGCCGACACCAACCCGCAAAAAGTGAACCTGGGCGTGGGTGTGTATTTCGACGACAACGGCAAGCTGCCGCTGCTGCAGTGCGTGCAGGCCGCAGAGAAAGCCATGATGGACAAGCCCACGCCCCGTGGCTACCTGCCTATCGACGGTATCGCTGCCTATGACAACGCCGTCAAGGCCCTGGTGTTCGGCGCGGATTCCGAAGTCGTGGCTTCCGGCCGCGTGGCCACCGTGCAAGCCGTGGGCGGCACGGGCGGCCTGAAGATTGGTGCGGACTTCCTCAAGCGCCTGAACCCCCAAGCCAAGGTGCTGATCTCGGACCCCAGCTGGGAAAACCACCGCGCGATCTTCCAGAACGCCGGTTTTGAAGTGGCCAGCTACCGCTACTACGACGCAGCCAACCGCGCCATCGATTTCGACGGCATGATCGCCGACCTGAACGCAGCCGCCGCTGGCACCGTGGTGGTGCTGCACGCCTGCTGCCACAACCCCACCGGCTACGACATCAGCGCCGCCCAGTGGGACAAGGTCATCGAAGTCGTCAAGGCCAAGAACCTGGTCGCCTTCCTGGACATGGCCTACCAAGGCTTTGGCCACGGCATCGCCGAAGACGGCGCCGTGATCGGCAAGTTCATCGCTGCGGGACTGAACATTTTTGTGTCCACCTCGTTCTCCAAGAGCTTCTCGCTCTACGGTGAGCGCGTGGGCGCGCTGTCCGTGGTTGCCACCGACAAGGAAGAAGCCAGCCGCGTGCTGAGCCAGCTCAAGGTCGTCATCCGCACCAACTACTCCAACCCACCGACCCATGGTGGTGCCGTGGTAGCCGCCGTGCTGAACAACCCCGAGCTGCGCGCGCTGTGGGAAAAGGAACTGGGCGAGATGCGCGTGCGCATCAAGGAAATGCGCCAGAAGCTGGTGGACGGCCTCAAGGCCGCTGGCGTGAAGCAAGACATGGGCTTCATCACCACCCAGATTGGCATGTTCTCATACTCGGGCCTGAGCAAGGACCAGATGGTGCGCCTGCGCTCCGAGTTCGGCGTGTACGGCACGGACACCGGCCGCATGTGCGTGGCTGCGCTCAACAGCAAGAACATCGAGCACGTCTGCGCATCGATCGCCAAGGTCGTCGCTTAATTCTCTGACCGCCTTCCGGACTGGGCCCTTCGCGGCCCGGCCCGGCCCGGCCAGGTCCGGCCAAAAGCAGCCCGCGCCGGCAACGGCACCGGCTGCTTTTTTCATACGCATGACAGCGCCAGTTCACCGTTGTTTATGACGTAAAGCCGCAGGATTTGAAGCCTTCTCCTACAAACAGCCTTAAAGTGCCTTGGTACGCTTCAGGGCGTATTGGCCAGGGCCGCCTCAACCCGAGGCACTGGCGTTCGCAGCTCAACGGAGAACCACGCATGTCCATCATTGGAACCATTTTCATCGGCCTGATTGTTGGCCTCATTGCACGCGCCATCAAGCCCGGGGACGACAAGATGGGCTGGATCATGACCATCCTGCTGGGCATTGCCGGCTCGCTGCTGGCCACCTACGCCGGCGTGGCGATGGGCTGGTACCAGGAAGGCCAGGCAGCAGGATGGATCGCCTCCATCGTCGGCGCCATCATCTTGCTGGTGCTCTACGGCCTGGTCCGCAAGCGCTAAGCACCCGGCAGCCTGCGCCAGTCGGGGCCACCCGCTGCCGCAGGTTTTTTTCCGCTTTTGACCTCACTTCCTGACCCCCATGAAACTTGGACGCAAGCCCCGCCCTCTCTCCGCACTGCAACTGGCCGCCCAGACCGGCAACCCTGCGCTGCTGGAGGCGGTTGAGCAGTCCCAAAAGCTGCTGCACCGCAAAGCCCTGATGGCCGCCCTGGCCAGCGCCACGCCGGTGCCCGGGCTCGACATGGCGGTGGATGCCGCCTTGCTGTCGCGGCTGATTCCGCAAATCAGCAATTACTTTGGCCTGAGCGACGAGCAGATTGCCCGCCTGACCCCTGCCAAGCGCGCCAAGGTGCAAAACACCGTCAACATGCTCGGCGGCGTGCTGGTGGGCAAGCTGATCACCAAGGATGTGATCATGCGCGGCGCCAAGGCGCTGGGCATGCGCCTGACGGTGCAGCAGGCCAGCAAATATGTGCCGATTGCCGGCCAGGCGGTATCGGCCGCCCTGGGCTACGCCACCTTGCGCTACCTGGGCGAGCAGCACCTGCGCGACTGCGTGCGCGTGGCGCATGAAGCGGGGATTGTGCTGCCGGTGGTCTATGCGCCTGCGCTGGACCAGGACAAGCGCTAAATCTGCGCCAGGCTGGCTCGGTGCTGCGCCGCGCGCCAGTGCATTTCTCCCTCCCCTCCCACGCCTGCGCCACGCCGCCACAGCAGCCGCTCGCCGCCACAGGTAAAATGCCGCATGCTTATAGATTTTGAAGAATCCCAGCTGGTGCTGGTTGACTACCAGGAAAAACTGATGCCCGCCATTTTTGATGGCGCGCAGGTGTTGAAGAACGCCACCCTGCTGGCCCAGGTAGCCCAGCAGCTGAAGGTGCCCGTGTTTGGTACCGAGCAAAACCCCAGCAAGCTCGGCCCCAATGCGGCGCAGCTGCGCGGCCTGTGCAACAAGACCTTGGCCAAGATGTTCTTCAGCGCCGTGCCAGAGGGCCTGAACGAATGGCTGCGCCCTCCCGCCAAACCCCAGGGCGGCAATGCCCGCAGCCTGCCCAAGCACCTGCAAAAACCGCAGCAAGCCGCGCCTGAGCGCAACAGCATCATCATTGCCGGCTGCGAGGCCCATGTCTGCCTGCTGCAAACCGCGCTGGAGTTGCTCGAAGACGAGTTCGATGTCTGCGTGGTCACCGATGCCTGCAGCAGCCGCACCGAGCGCAACCGCGATGCCGCCTTTGACCGCCTGGCCGGCGCCGGCGCCGAGCTGGTCACCACCGAGATGGTCATCTTCGAATGGCTGCGCAGTTGCGAGCACGAAGACTTCCGCGAAATCTTGCAGATGGTCAAGTAAGACCTTGCTGGATCCTGTCCAGCCAGTCGCCCACCCAGGCTGTCCCAGAGACAGCCTTTTTTTCGCCGGTACTTCGTGCCGTTTCTATATATAGAGGGGTGCAGGACTGAGGCCCTCCCCCCCCCCACGACGCAGACCAGCCAACCGCACCGCGCAGGCCACAAAAAAGCTTCCCGAAGGAAGCTTGGTTCGTTTGCAGCGCCTGCTGCAGATGACTTGGCGCTCAGTTCACGCGCATATTGGCTTTGGACATCACGCGGCCGATCAGGTCCTGCGCTTCCGCACCATCGAGGTTGACCTGCTGCATCAGCTTGGTGCGCGCCTCGTCGCTCAGCTCCACACGGCGGGCGCCGTCAAAGCGCTTTTCCCAGTAGGCAATATCCATGCTCTCGACCCGAACGGTCTTGCCGGTGCGGGGTGAGTGGATGAACTTGCCATCCCCCATATAGATCCCCACATGGCTGAAAGCCCGGCGCATGGTGTTGAAGAACACCAGATCACCGGGCTTGAGCTCCGCTTTTTCAATCTTGTCGGTCGCAGCCGCCTGCTCTTCTGCGCGGCGCGGCAGGATCTTGCCCCAGCTCTCCGCATACACAGCGCGTACCAGACCACTGCAGTCAAAACCCGTCTCTGCGCTGTTACCGCCACGGCGGTAAGGCACACCAATGAGGCTCAGCGCATTGCTGATCAGCACATTGGCCTGGTCCTTGACCTGGTGATGCACCGAATCGAGCTTGGACAGACTGCTTTGGCCAATGCCCAGCAGCAAATCCAGATCGGATGGCTTGTGTTCGCTCTCGGGTGCGGCATGTGCGCTGACAGACGCGGCGACGATGAGGGTGCAAATCCATTTCGGTGACATAGCGGGCGACTTTAGCACGGTTTATTTTGAAGACAATTCATAAATATGTAACAAAATCCAAACCAGTTATTCCCCAAATTACCGGGGTTTTCCCGTGGAATTTTGTGAAATTATGCATGAGCTTTGGCTTAACTACTCCATAACCAATTGTTTTTATTGATTTTCCGCAATTCATCAAGCTTTCACACAGAACCCTTGGTTGTTTCTATATGCAACCATAGTTACTACGCCGGAGACTGTAAAGATATTCCTACAGGCCTGCCTGCTCAGCGCCCGCTTTCGCTTGTTGACAGTTATGCAAGACTCATGCCACCCAGGCGCACACGGGGGAGCTGTGATGCAGTACAGCGACAGCTCCCCTCGCCCACTTCCTTCCAGGTCCTGCCCATGCTCATCCACGGCACATGCCATTGCCAGGCGGTTCGCTTTACCGCCTTGATCGACCCCAGCTAGGGATGCTCTGCAAAACCCTCGCCAAGCGGGATGGGCGCGGATCGGGATGAGCCGCAAGGCGTCTTTTGCAGTCAATAGCGAGCTATTGACAACGAAGACAACGCAGCGGATCGCCCGAGCCCGCGTTCAGACCACGGCAGGGAGTTTTGCAGAGGATCCCTGGGTCAGCGTATACCATTGCAGCGACTGCCAGGTGCTCTCGGGCGCACCGATGCGGGCGATTGCCAAAGCCGCGATCACCGATTTCTCGCTGCAAGGCGCCGTACAGACCTATACCAAGACCGCGCAAAGCGGCCAGCGCCGCGACCAGGCCTTCTGCCCGGTTTGCGCAACGCCGCTGTATGGCTGCGCCGCACAGAACCCGGAGTTCGTGGTCATCCGCCTGGGCTGCGTGGAAGAGCGCGCGCAGCTGCCGCCGCAGCGGCAGATCTGGACCGCATCAGCGATGCCCTGGCTGGCTGATTGCGTGGCGCCATCCGGGGCTGCATGATCGCTGCAGATCTGCTGCAGGCCGCAGCCTGGGTCTGCGACAATCGCCAAATGCCTCGCCAGTTTGAATTTGCCGACTCTGAAATCAGCCGCATCCACCCCACTGCGGAAGGCTGCAGCATCGAATGCTCAGCCGCGCTGATCAGCGAGCGCCAGGGGAGCGAGACCCAGCGCCGCTACAGCAATGGCCTACGCCTGGTGCTGACCCCCTGCCCGCCCAAACTCGCACACGAAACGCAAGCCTTTGGCTTGCTGGCCGGCGGCTGGCTGCAGCTGGGCCAGCAACGGCTCAGCACGCTGCCAGTGCCCAGCGATTACCAGGCAGAGGCGCTCAGCCTGCAGCTGCAATTTGCCAATGGTCTGCAATTGCAGCTGAGCGGCAGCAGCCTGCGCTGCGAGGCCAGCGCGCAGGCACAGCAGGTGGAGCTGCTGGCATGCTGAGGCCCGCGCTCCCCAAGGTGCTGGTCAGCGGCTGCCTGCTGGGCCAGCCCGTGCGCTATGACGGCAGCCACAAATGGGCGCAGCATGCGGTGCTTGACCGCTGGCTGGCACAGCAGCAGGTGGTGAGCCTCTGCCCCGAGATGGCGGCTGGCCTGCCCACGCCCCGCTTGCCCGCCGAAATCGTTGGCGGCACCAGCATCGCGGTGCTGCGCCATGCCGCCCAGGTGCGCGACAGCGCGGGCAACGATGTGACCGACGCCTTTGTGCATGGTGCGCACCTGGCGCTGCAACTGGTGCAGCGCCATGGCATCCGCGTGGCGGTGCTCAAGGAGTTCAGCCCGACCTGCGGCTCCAGCCAGATCTATGACGGGCAGTTTGCCGGCCGCACCGTGCCCGGCGAAGGCCTGGCCTGCAGCCTGCTGCGCCAGGCCGGTGTTGCCGTGTTCAGCGAGAACCAATGGGAAGAAGCTGCGGCGCAGCTGGAGGCCTATGCTGCTTGAAGGCACCCTGCAATCCTGGAACGATGAGCGCGGTTTTGGCTTTATCGCCCCCGATGGCGGCGGCCCCCAGGTGTTTGTGCATATCTCCGCCTTCCAAAACCCTGCCGCCCGGCCCCAAGCCCGCCAGCGGCTGAGCTATGTGCTGGACAAGCCCGCAGGCGACAAACCCCGGGCCAGCCGCGCCCGCGTGCTGGGCGCCAGCACACCGGGTGCATCAGCATCGCAGTCACCACATGCCACTCGCCCACGGGCCGCAGCGACGCGCCCTCAGCGCCAGGCTGCCAGCACCGCCAGATCAGGCCCATCCGGCGGCGCAGCCCTGCTGTTCATCCCCGCATTGGCCGCTCTGCTGCTTCTACTGGGCCTGAGCTTTGGCTCCACCTGGCGCGCTGCAGGCTGGTATCTGCTGGCCTCGCTGGTCACCTTTGCTTGGTATGCCTGGGACAAGGCTGCCGCGCAGCAAGGGCATTGGCGCACCCCGGAGAAGCATTTGTGGCTGCTGGGTTTGCTGGGCGGCTGGCCGGGCGCCTTGCTGGCCCAGCGCTGGCTGCGCCACAAATCCAGCAAGCGGGATTTTCTGAAGGTGTTCTGGCTGACGGTGCTGCTCAACCTGGTGGCGCTGTGCCTGCTGTTTTCGCCGCTGGGCCAGCGATTCGGGCTGCCGACGCTCTGATGCCCAATCAGGCCTAAACCGCCAGCTGCCTGATCTGCGCGGCCAACTCGCCAATGCGCGCATCCGACAGGTCATCGGTCGCCAGGCTCTGGCGCGCGGCCCAGTGGGCAAAATTGCGCGCCTGGCTGCGCTCGTAATGCGGGTCGTAGTGCAGGTCCATCAACTCGGCAAACAGCGGCGCGAGCTCGCCTTGCGCTGCCCAGCCTTGCCAGCGGCCCACGACTTCCTTGCTTTGCAGCTCCTTGAGGTAACCGAGCTTGGTGGCCAGCACACCGGCATCGGCACCCAGGTAGGCATAATCGCGCAGCAAATAGGCCAGGCGGGCTTGTGCAGACGCCTGCACCTCGATGACCGGCGCTTGGCGCATATGCTCGACCAGGGCCATCGGCACGGAAATGCGGCCAATCTTGGCGCTTTCGCCTTCGATAAACACCGGGCGCTCCAGATCGAACTGGCCGATCTGCGTGGCCAGCAAGGTCTCAAAGTGCTTCTGGCTCGGCTGCTCCACGCCAGGCAGCTGGCCCAGCAGCGAGCCCTTGTGGCTGGCATAGCCTTCCAGGTCAATCACCTGCGCGCCCTGCTCGGCCAGCGCATGCAGCACCCGGGTCTTGGCGCTGCCGGTAGCGCCGCAGAGCACCTGCAGGCGCAGGCGCGGCACCAGTGACTCCAACCGCTCGATCACATGGCCGCGAAAGCCCTTGTAGCCGCCGGCCAGCTGCTGCGCATCCCAGCCCACCAGGCGCAACCAGGTCACCATCGAGCCGCTGCGCAGGCCACCGCGCCAGCAATAGACCAGCGGCTTCCAGTTCGCGGGCCGGTCATGGAAGGTATCGTGCAGGTGGCGCGCCAGATTGGCGCTGACATAGGCCGCGCCCAGGCGCTTGGCCTCAAAGGGGCTGACCTGCTTGTAGATGGTGCCGATCTGGGCGCGTTCTTCGTTGCTGAGCACCGGGCAGTTGATCGCTCCGGGAATGCGGTCCAGCGCGAATTCGGCAGGGGAGCGGGCGTCGACAATGGTGTCGAACTTGTGGATGTCGCTGATGCGAACAGGCTGGCGATGGGACATAAGGCAGATGCTGGCAGCGAAGTGCCAGTCCAAGGATCAGGGCAAGTGCCGCGGGCAACCCAGAGGTTGCGCGGCCACTGCGCAGAGTGATCGAGCCTCGATACAGCCATCGCAAGCCGGTGCGGTCGATTGACCAGCGCCGGGCCTGCGCTGCGCGAAAAAAGTGATTATCCCATGGCAGCGTGGGCTGCTGTGGGTGGCGCACGGCTAGTGGTGCACGGCCAGTGGCGCACGGCGAGTGGCGCACGGCCAGTGGCGCACGGCTAGTGGCGCACGGCTAGTGGCGCACGGCCAGTGGCGCGCGGCCAGCGGCGCGCGGCCAGCGGCGCGCGGCCAGCGGCCTCAGCCGTCTACCGGATTCGCCGGCGTTTGCAGCAGCAACTGGTACAAGGCGAGGTCCAGCCAACGCCCAAATTTAAAGCCCACCTGGGGCATCAGGCCGACGGACTTGAAACCCAGCCGCTCATGCAAGGCGATCGAGCCGGCGTTGTCCGCATCGATCGCGCCCACCAGTGCATGCACATCCTGCTTGCGCGCCTCGTCGATGATGGCCTCCATCAGCTGCAGGCCCAGGCCCTGGCCGCGCTGGTCGGCGCGTACATAGACTGAATGCTCCATCGTGTACTTGTAGGCCGGATAGGCGCGGAAGGCGCCATAGCTGGCAAAGCCCAACAGCTCGCCGGCGGCATCCTCAACACCAATCACCGGGTAGCCGCCCTTGAGCTTGGCGTCAAACCAGCTACGCATATTGCCCGCATTGCGGGGCTGGTAGTCATACAGCGCCGTGCTGTTGACGATGGCGTCGTTCAGAATCGCCAAAATTGCCGGCGCATGCCGGTCGTGGGTGCAGCGCACCCAGTGTCTCTCAGTCATCCATCTCTCCAGGAAAAACCACAGGCAAGGCCGGCAGGCTATCACCCAGCGCCGCCAGCGCCAGCAAATAGCGGGCGGGCTCGGGGCCGGGGTTGCTAAATACCAGGGTTTGGTCGAGCACCATGGCCAGGCAGTCTCCCGCCTGCAAATGCCAGCTTTGCATGCCCAGGCTCAGGCTCAGCTGCAGCTCGCCTTGCAGCAGCCACAGCTGCTGGTGCAGCGGCTGGCTGCGCAGGCCATTGTCAAAGGCCACGCGCTGGCCGGGCGGGAACACCACCTCCACCATCTCAAACGGCGCAGGAAACCCCACCGGGCTCAGCTGCCGGCGCTCATAGCCGGTCGCAGGGTCGCGCCAGCGCGGCTGGGCAGCTGCGCGCGCCAAGGGCTGCGGCGCCTGTGCCTGGCGGTCATCGGCAAAGAGTGCTGCCAGCGGCACCTGCAAGGCCTGGGCCAGCTTGCCCAGCACTGCGGCGGTGGCACTGGTCTGCCCGCGCTCGATCAAAGAAATCATCGACCGACTGACACCGCTGCGCTGGGCCAGCACCTCCAAGGTGTGGCCACGCTGTTTGCGCAGGGCACGCACCTTGGCAGAGAGCAATTCGTCAACCGTCATACATCCACTTTAACAGAAATTAATTCCTGTATATTGGATTTTCAACATACGCGCACTTCCTGCCGGATGGCAAGCGGCGCGAATCTCAAGAGAAATATGCAGGGAATATCAGGGGATCTGGCGGCGCAGCGCCTCAAAAAACAGCGTCGACTGCAGGCGCTCGCCATTGGCCTGCTCGGCCACGCGCGCAGCCAGCGACGGATCGCAGGGCGCGAGCGGCACACCGGTCGATTGCGCCAGCACCTGGGCCTGGCAGGCGCGCTCCAGGTAGTAGAGGTCGTCAAAGGCATAGTCCATGCGCTCGCCGCAGACGATGATGCCGTGGTTGCCCAAAAAGCTGATGTCCGCGCCCTGCATGGCCTGCGCAATGCGCGCGCCTTCGCTGTCGTCCAGTGCAAAGCCGTTGTACTGCGCATCGATGGCCAGGCGGCCATGGAAGCGCATGGCGTTCTGGCTCAGGGTGGTGTCCAGCGCGCGCTGCGTGGTCAGGGTCAAGGCGGTGGCATAGGGCATATGGGTGTGCAGCACACAGGTCTTGCGTGCAATGCGGTGCACGGCAGCATGGATGAACATCGCGGTCGGCTCAACCACATGGCCGCCAGCGACCACGCTGCCCTGGGCATCGACCATCACCACATCATCCGCATGGATCTCGCTCCACATCAGGCCGCGCGGGTTCAGCAGAAAATGCTGGCCATCGGGCAGCGCCATGCTGAAATGGTTGCACACGCCCTCCCCCAGGCCAAAGTGCGCAGCGGCCCGCAAGGCCAGCGCCATGTCTTCGCGCATGCGCAGCACATCGGGGCGGATAAACAAAGGGTGGGAGAGATCGGCAGGCGCGAAGGGAGCGTTCATGGGGCTGAAGATTCTTTGCAGAGATGTTCGCAGTATGTCGTCTGCGCTCTGGACCGGCAATGGGGAAAGCGACAGCCGCTGCCCGCCCATAAAAAAGCCCGCCATCGGTCGATGGGCGGGCCCGCTCGTGCTGCGCCAGCCCGCAAGGGCTGGGCGGCTGCGCTTACTGGATCAGGCTGACGCCGGTCTTGGACTGCACGTCGTCAAAGCTGACTTCGGGAGCCAGCTCGACCACCTTCAGGCCTTCGGGCACCACATCGAACACACCCAGGTCGGTGATGATGCGGTCCACCACGCCCACGCCGGTCAATGGCAGGGTGCAGTCCTTCAGGATCTTCAGGTCGGTGGTACCGTCCTTCTTCTTGGCTACGTGTTCCATCAGCACGATGACGCGCTTGACGCCGGCGACCAGGTCCATCGCGCCGCCCATGCCCTTGACCATCTTGCCTGGAATCATCCAGTTGGCCAGGTCACCCTTTTCAGACACCTGCATGGCGCCCAGGATGGACAGGTTGATCTTGCCGCCACGGATCATCGCAAAGGACTGGTCCGAGCTGAAGATGGACGAGCCGGCAATCGTCGTCACCGTCTGCTTGCCGGCATTGATCAGGTCGGCGTCGATGGCTTCTTCCGTTGGGAAGGGGCCGATGCCCAGCATGCCGTTTTCCGATTGCAGCCACACTTCCTTGTCACCGGTGTGGTTGGCCACCAGCGTAGGAATGCCGATACCGAGGTTCACATAGAAGCCGTCTTCCAGCTCTTGCGCCGCACGTGCGGCCATTTGGTCTTGGGTCCAAGGCATGACTGGCTCCTTAGTGCTTTTCGGTAATGGTGCGCTTTTCGATGCGCTTCTCGGGAGTGGCGTTGAGCACCAGGCGGTGCACATAGATGCCCGGCAGATGGATCTCGTCGGGCTTCAGGGCACCGACTTCAACAATCTCCTCGACCTCGACGATGCAGACTTTGCCGCAGGTCGCTGCTGCCGGGTTGAAGTTGCGTGCCGTCAGGCGGAACTGCAGGTTGCCGCTCTTGTCCGCGCGCCAGGCCTTGACCAGCGATACGTCCGCGACGATGGAGCGCTCCATCACATAGGTCTCGCCATCAAACTCGCGCAGCTCCTTGCCCTCGGCCACTTGCGTGCCCACACCGGTCTTGGTGAAGAAGGCGGGGATGCCGGCGCCGCCAGCGCGCATCTTCTCGGCCAGGGTGCCCTGGGGGGTGAACTCCAACTCCAGCTCGCCGGCCAGGTACTGGCGCTCGAACTCCTTGTTCTCGCCCACATAGGACGCGATCATCTTCTTGATCTGGCGCGTCTCCAGCAGCTTGCCCAGGCCAAAACCGTCCACACCGGCATTGTTCGATGCCACCGTCAGGTCCTTCACACCGCTGTCGCGCAGCGCTTCGATCAAGGCCTCGGGAATCCCGCAAAGGCCAAAGCCGCCCACGGCCATTAACTGCTTGTCTGCCACCACGCCTTTGAGCGCGTCCGCAGCACTGGGGTAGATCTTATTCACACTTGTCTCCTGATAAGAAGGGCTTGTTTCGCCAATCAAGCATACTACGTATTAGGATACGTAGTATTTCGTAAAGGGGACAATTTTTGCCATGGCAGTGAGACCACTCGACTACCGACAAGCCTTCGAAATGGCGCCTGTGGGCCTGGTGGTGTCCCACCGGCGGGTCATGATCGACTGCAATGAGCAGGTCTGCGACATGTTCCGCACCTCGCGCGAGCTGATGATGGGCCAGTCCTTCCAGATCCTCTACCCCAGTGCCGACGAGTTCGAGCGCCTGGGCCGGCGCATCGCCCCCATCATGGGCGCGCACGGCCTGTACTCGGACAACCGCATCATGAAGCGCGCCAATGGCGAGATGTTCTGGTGCCATGTGATGGGCCGCGCCTTCAACCGCGAGGACCCGCATGAAGGCGGCGTCTGGAGCTTTGAGGACCTGAGCGCGCTGCGCCCGGTGCGTGCCGAGCTCACGGCCCGCGAACGCGAGGTGGCCGCCCATCTGCTCGAAGGCATGACCAGCAAGGAAATTGGCCGGGGCCTGGGCATCAGCCACCGCACGGTCGAGATCTACCGCACCCGGCTGATGCGCAAATACGGCGCCGATTCATCTGCCGAGCTGGTGCAAAAGCTGCTGGCTGGCGGCAGCTCGCTCGATATCGTGCTCGGGCCGGACGATATCTGAACCGGCACAAGAACTTGCTCGGTGCTGCCGAGCAAGGTTCTTTCAGTGCAGCTTCATGCGGCCCGATACGCGTTGCTGCAGCAAACGGGCCAACGCCAGCACCGCCGTCTTGCCGGTGCCCAATATGGCGCGGTGGTGCATCAGGTGCAGGGACATATACATCCACTTGGCAATGAGGCCCTGCACAAAGAAGTTCTTGCCCGAGAGCCCGCCCATCAGATTGCCCACGCCCTTGTTGTCGCCCAGCGAGACCAGCGAGCCAAAGTCCTGGTAGACAAACACTTCGTTGAACGAGCGCTCCTTGAGCGCTGCAAACAGCAGCTTGCACAAATAGCTGCCCTGCTGGTGCGCCGCCTGCGCACGGGCCGGCACGGTCTTGCCTTCGGTCCAGGTGGCAGCGGCGCAGTCACCCATCGCATAGATGCGGCTGGCACTGGTGCGCAGGTGGTCATCGACGACAAACTGGTTGATACGGTTGACCTCCAGCCCCAGGCGGGCATTGCTGTCGGCTGCCTTGATGCCCGCGGCCCAGACGATCAGATCGGCCGGCACCTCGCCGTTGGAGGTGATCACCTGGCCCTGCGCCAGCGACTGCACGCGCGTGCCGGTCATCACCCGCACGCCCTTGCGCTCCAGCGCCACACGGGCCTGCTCCGAGATGCGCGGAGGCAGCCCGCCCAGAATGCGCTCGCCGCCTTCGATCAGGCTGATATCGAGCCTAAAGCGCTGGCTGTCCGACAGGCTCTCGAGCAGCATCTGGTGCGCTTCAATTAGCTCGGCCGACAGCTCCACGCCGGTGGCACCGGCGCCCACAATGGCAACGCCCAGTGAACGCGGCTCGGCATAGGAGGCATGGGCACAGGCACCGAGCCAGTCGGCATGGAAGCGCTGCGCATCACGCACGCTCTCGAGCAAATAGGCATGTTCGATACCCGGGGTGCCAAAAGAATTGGAGCCGCTGCCCATCGCCAGCACCAAATGCTGGTAACTGATGACGCGCTCGGGCACCACCTGCTTGCCTGCGTCGTTGATCACCGGTGCCAGCACAATGCTTTGCTTGGCGGCATCGAGCCCCATGCATTCGCCCATCGCAAAACTGAAATGGTTGCGGCGCGCCAGCACGGTGTAGGACAGGCCTTCCTGGTGCGCATCGAGCGTGCCAGCCGCCACTTCGTGCAAGGTGGGCTTCCAGATGTGGAAAGGCATCTTGTCCACCAGCAAGACGCGCTCGCGCCCTTCGCGCGCGCCCAGTTTGCGCCCCAGTTGTGCGGCCAGTTCCAGTCCACCTGCACCGCCGCCCACAATCACCACGTCATAGTGCATGTACGATTCCTCAAAAGATGGCTGCCATTGTTGACCATTGCCAGATTTTCTGCACCTGCGCGCCCGGATTCACAATGAAAATCCAAGGCATTCCCCTCCACTGCAACCAGGCCCACCATGCTTGAACGGATCACCGACGACCTCTGGAGCGCCACCCAACAGATCAGCGTACACGGCCTGCCGGTGCGCACGCGCATGACCGTGGTACGCCTGCCCGGTGGCGCGCTGTGGCTGCATTCGCCCATTGCGCCCACGCCAGCGCTGCGCGCAGCGCTGGATGCACTTGGCGATGTGCGCTGGATCGTGGCGCCCAACCGCATGCACCACCTGTTTGCCGGTGCATGGCAGGCGCATTACCCGCTGGCAGCGCTGTGGGGGGCGCCGGGCCTCGCGGCCAAGCGCCCGGACCTGCCCCAGCTGCAAAGCCTGAACCAGGCATTGCCCGCAGCCTGGCAGCCCGCTTTGCAGATGCAGGCGTTTGCGGGCCTGCCCATCCTGAATGAATGCGTCTGGCTGCACCAGCCCAGCGCCAGCCTGGTCGTGACCGATGTGCTGCAGTACTACCCACAGGATTTGTCGCTGTCGGCGCGCCTCTTCAACAGCCTCAATGGCACGCGCAGCCGCCTGGCCATGCCGCGCGCGCTGCGCTTTGCGATCCGGGACCGGGCCGCTGCCAGCGCAGCCGCTGCCCACATCTGCGCCTGGCCGGTGCAGCGCCTGGTACTGGCCCATGATGCGCTCATCACTGAAGACGCTCAGCAGCAACTGCAGCAGGCGCTGGCATTTTTGCTGAGCGACAAGCCCTGAGCAGAAGATCGCTCAGGACACCCGAAAACTCTCCAGGTGGATGCTGGTCTCGCTGTTGCTGATGCCCTTGATCAGCCGAATGCGTTCGAGCACCTGGGACAGCGCCTCCAGGCTGGCCACCTGCAGCTCGGCGAGCAGATCCCAGCGGCCATTGGTGCTGTGCAGCGCGGCGACGCCGGGCTCGCCGAGCAAGGACGCCATCACGCGCCGCGTGTCATTGCCGGTGATCTCGATGCTCATCCAGGCGCGCAGCACATCGGGCTGCACATCGGGGCGCAGGCGCACGCTGTAGCCCACGATCAGGCCGTCTCGCTCCAGGCGGTCCATGCGGTTGGTGACGGTGCCGCGCGACACCCCCAGCTTGCCCGCCAAGGTGGCCACGCTCTCGCGCGCATTCTGGCGCAGCAGGCTGATCAAGGCTTGGTCAATATTATCGATATGCACAATGCAGCCTGACTAATTGCTCTAAATCCTGTCATTTTCTACCATTTTTCGCACTTTGCTTTATGGCCACTTGGACAGACACTGGTTGCAGACGCTGCGGCACCGCCTTGGGGCTTGCGCAGCGGGCAGCGATAACGACAAACCAGGAGCCATCACCATGACAACCCACCCAGGCCAAGTTGACTTTCTCAGCACCGATGCCGCTGCCGCGCTGGTGCAGCGTGTGGGCTTGACCGAACTGCTGCGCGGCTTGGTCAGCGCGCTGGAGCAGGATTTCTCGCGCTGGCAGGATTTTGACAAGACTGCGCGCCTGGCCCAGCACACCCCAGACGGTGTGATGGAGTTGATGCCAGTGGCCGATGCCAGCCACTTCGCGTTCAAGTATGTCAATGGCCACCCCAAGAACCCGCAACTGGGCATTCCGTCGATCATGGCCTTTGGCGCGCTGATGCGGGCCGACACCGGCGCGCCCATCCTGCTGAGCGAACTGACCTTGACGACCGCCTTGCGCACCGCCGCCACCTCGGTGATGGCCGCCAAGCTGCTGGCGCGGCGCAGCAGCCGAACCATGGCGCTGATCGGCAATGGCTCGCAGAGCGAATTCCAGGCGCTGGCCTTTGTAGGCCTGCTGGGCATCCAGTGCCTGCGCCTGTTTGACATTGACCCTGCCGCCACCGACAAGCTCATCCACAACCTCAGGACGCAAATCCCCGGCGTGCAGCTGCAGCGCTGCAAGAGCGCGGCCGAGGCGGTGCAAGGGGCCGACATCGTCACCACGGTCACGGCCGACAAGGCCAATGCGACCATCGTCAGCCGTGCGATGGTGCAGCCCGGCATGCATCTGAATGCGGTGGGGGGCGACTGCCCCGGCAAGACCGAGCTCGATGCCGCGATCCTGCCCGACGCCAAGGTCTTCGTTGAATTTGCGCCGCAAAGCCGTATCGAAGGCGAGATCCAGCATATGCCCGAGGACTTTGCCGTGACCGAGCTGTGGCAGGTGCTGCGCGGCGAGCAAGCGGGTCGCCAGCACGAGGACGAAATAACAGTGTTCGACTCGGTCGGCTTTGCGCTGGAGGACTACACCGCCCTGCGCTATATGCATGCGCTGGCCCGCGAGCACCAGCTGTTGCAACCGCTGGCACTGCTGCCACAATTGCGCAATCCCAAAAACCTGTTTGAGCTGCTGCTGCCGCCCACCCGCCCCAGTCAGGCGCCCGCCGTGGCCGCTGCCGCCGGCGGCCCGGGTGGGGAGGGGGACGGCCGCCCCATT
>NZ_JBBGZG010000021.1:0-89438 GCF_037479315.1 Comamonas sp. MYb69 | reverse complement strand
GCTTTACCATTCAGTTCGGAGACCGCATCTCCATCAACTGAAGCCCGTCCCGTTTACACAAAATATCGGACACGCCCGGATCTGAAGGTTCTGCCGGCGGCAATGTTGGGAACCTCATCAGTGCTGGATCGACTGGCTACAGCCTGTACTCCGGCCAAGGTCTTGTGGGACAGGGGTCGCGCTACTTGGCTAACTTGGTGGGGTGGGGCGGCGAAGCTGCGCCTGCAGCGGGTTACGCAGCACCTGCAGGGGCCGGCTTTGCAGAAGGTGCGGGTGGAGCGGCAATTCCAGAGGCCTCCTGGGCTTCCAGTGCTTCCCAATGGGTTGCATCTGGCGGCTGGGTCATGGCTGTGCCACTGATCGCAGCCTATCTGGGTGGCATGTTCAAGGAGGAAAAGCAGGTCGGTAGCGGCATCACTGGCGAGCTGGGCGGCGATCTCTACGGTTATCAGTTGATGCGCGAAAGCGGCAGCCTCTTTGGTGGCCCTAAGTACCGCTACCTTGTGGCGGAGAAGGAGATCGAACAGTCCAAGGCTGAGATTGAGCGCCTTAAAAAGGAGATCGCTGACAACCCTGATGACAAGCGCAACGCCTACCGTGAGCGGCGAATCCAGCAGCAATACAGCCGCTTGGAGATGCTCTCGCAGTACGACGGCGCCATCGAAGGCTCTAAGGGACCCATCAAGGTCCTGCAGGATGCGTTCCTGGGCATGCGCGAGGACACTGCCTCTCGGGCCGACAGCCTGGGGCTTGACGGCGATGCGATCCGCGCGATGCGCGTGACCCTGGGCCTGGATGAAATCCACCCGGACACGGGCGGCAAAGGACTTGAGCTGACAGGACTCACGCAAGAGGAGGCATCGGCCAAGGTCCAGCAGGCGTTGGCGCAAGCCAATGAGGAGTTGGCCCGCTCGGTGCTCGGCCACTGGGAAGAGCAGACCCGTGAAGTCACCCGCACGGTGTGGGACAACGTGGAGCTGCCCACTGACGGCGACACCCAGCAGTATGGCCGCATAGGTCGAGAAGTGACGGAGACGATCACTGAGCAGGTATTCGTGATGAGCGAATACGTGCGAACGGGTGAGACGGCAGTGCAGGCGCTCACCCGACTGTCTGACTCTCTGTACAGCGTGAATTCGGTCTTTGACATGCTTGGGCTTACGCTCATGGATACGTCGCTGGCTGGCGCTGACATGGCTTCGGACATCATTGACGCATTCGGCGGCGCTGATAAGTTCACGGCTGCGACCGGCAACTATTACGACAAGTTCTACACCGACCAAGAGAAGGTGAAGAACCAGACGCGACTGCTCAACGACCAGCTTAAAAAGCTGGGCATCGAGACCATGCCGGCCAGCCGTGAGGCGTTCAAGGAATACATCAACGGGATCGACCGCAGTACGGAAGAGGGCCAAAAGCTCTTTGCCAGCTTGCTGGGTCTCGTGGATGTGTTCGACATGATCTACACGTCGGCCGAGAACATCGCCTCGCTCAAGGGCGATCTGCAGATTCAACTGCTGCGCGCCAAGGGTAACGATGCGGAGGCAACCCGCCTGGAGCGCGCCAAGCAGATCAAGGAGCTGGAGAAGTTCAACGATCCAGAGCTGGTGAAACTGCAGGTTGAGATCTGGGACACCGAGGACAAGGCCAAGGCCGATGAGGCCGCCAAGACGCTGGCTCAGCAGAACCTGCAGGCCGCCATCTCCCGTGAAAAGGAGTATTGGAACCAGTTTGCAGCGGACGCCAAGGACGCCTTCACAAAGGCGTCCAGCTATGTGGACCTGTTCAAGGGCAGCGCCAAGTCTCTGCGTGCGAGCGTGGACGACATGGCGAACTCGCAGGCTGCGGCCGGCATGGGGTACATCGAGCAGGCGCTTGAGAACGCTCGCCGAGGTCTGGGCTTTGGTGACTACGACCAGACGCAAAGCGCGATCAACGCGGCCACGGGCGGCCTCGTCATGGACAACTACGCCACCCAGGCGGAGCTGGACTATGACAAGAAGGTTCTTGCGGGCCAGTTGGACGAGCTGGGCGAGTTCGCAGAGTTGGCCAAGACCGATGCGCAAAAGCAAATCGACCTGGCCACTTCGCAGCTCAAGCGCCTGGACGACATCCAGACCTTCTGGCAGATCTTCGGCGAAGACCAGGTAGACGCGACGCTCAGTGTTACTGATGCTGTGAACGCACTCTACAAGCTGCTCGACCCTAAGGAGCAGGAGCGAATCCGCAAGGAAGAGGCCGAGAAGGCTGGTTTGGGTGGCGGCGGGGCAAAACCCTCCACCACGCCAACTGGCGGCGGAAGCCTGGGCGGATCGGTAACTGGATCCAGCCGCGTCACTGTGGTGGGCCTCACGGCTGATGGGCGAGCCATCTTCAGCAATGGAGAAATTGGCAAGTACGCGGCTGGTGAGTATGCCTACAACAGCACCGGGTCGATGGTCAGCAATGGCTATTCGCTGGCGGAGTTCGAGAAGTACAAGGCCAGTGGCGAGTTTGAGCTTGACCCCAAGACCGGCGAGTGGCGCAAGCGGGCCTCTTTCGCAGTGGGCATCGATTATGTTCCTTACGACATGACGGCCAAGATTCACAAGGGTGAACGCATCTTCAAGGCATCGGACAACCGTGCATTGATGGAGGCGGTTCGCGGGCAGTCTCGGGGGCCGGACTCGGCAGCCGGCGCTGCGCGTGTTGAGGCAATCCTGCTGCGCGTCGAGGCTGTTGTGGTGTCGGTCAATGAGCATGCCCGCAAGCTGTCCGACAACCTGGGCCGTGTGACCAATGACGGATCGGTCATGGCCGTTGAGGTTGTGAATCGGCTTCGCATTCAACAGTAGAAAGGAAGGGACATGGCAATTGTCTTAGTCCCCATCCCCATCACCGATGCAGCGTTTCGCCCAGGCTCCGTGCCCGAGGTGGACGCTGCAGCTGGTGAGGCGGCATGGACATCGGGCCAGGTGGTGGCAGTGGGTGCGGAGCGCGTGTATCAGCGACGAGTGTGGAAGTGTGCGGTGGTCCCCACCGACGCGACCGTGCCGCCGAACATCGATCAGCGATCCTGGGAGGATATGCGGCCCAGTAACCGCTGGGCGCCTTTTGACAACGAGGTACAGACCGCAGGGGTAGGGCGCAAGGGGTCGGCCAAATATGTGCTGTTCATGCGCTTTGTCTCTGGGATTGCGGTGCACAACCCTATTGGCAACCGGCTCACCTTGACCGTTAAGGATGCGGATACCGGGGAGGACTTGAGTCCACCTATTGACCGCTCGCTGCGCGCCTCGCGTCCGTCGCTGTGGAACTACCTCTATGGGCCTAAAACGCCAGTAACCAGCTTCCGGGTGGACGGGATCACACTTCGCCCCCGGGTGCTGGTGACGCTGGAGGTGACGGGCGGTGCGACAGACGATGTAGGCGTAGGCTTCTTCTCCATTGGCTCCTGGGTAACCATGGGCCTATTCACTGGCCGGCCCGGCGTGCTGTACACGGCGCGGGCAGAGGTCGTGAATTACACGACCCGAACGGAGGGTGCTGACGGGCGATACAGGCAAGTTCCTCGGGGAAGCGCCACGAATCTGACGCTGCCCGTCGCCATCAACCCCGAGGATGCCAACCGCATCTGGTCGGCGCTGGTGCAGCTCAAGGACACGCCCGTTTCTGTGTTTGCAAGCCGGCAGGAAAAGTTTCGCTATCTCAGCTCGGTTGGTTTTGTGACCTCGGACCTTTCACCCGAGAACCAGGCCATTACCAAAGCCAATATTTTTGTGAAAGGGATTGTCTAAATGCCAACTCCAGTACCTCCCATCGATCCCCAATTGCCACCGTTCCCAGGGCCTAACACGCCTGAGTCTGCCTATGACGACATGGCGTTTGATTGGGGCACGGCCGTACCTGGCCACGGCAACCGCATTGCGGCCATTGGTCAGAACGTCTATGACAACGCTGTGGAGGCGCTGCAGAGTGCCGAAGATGCAGCAGATTTTGCGCAAGACGCAGCAGACCAGCTGGTGCTGGTGCAAACGGCTGCCAACGGCGCCTTCGCTGCCGCCAACTACAAAGGCGACTGGGTGGGCCTGTCGGGTGCCCTTGCTGTGCCCGCAACCGTGACTCATCTTGGACGCCTCTGGTATCTCAAGTCCAATCTAGCGAACGTAGCGAGCCAAACGCCAGCCCTCGGGTCTACGTACTGGGGTGAGGTGAGCCGCAATGACTTCACGGTGCTGCCATGCCCTGCAGGAAGTACCAACGCAGCAGATCGCGGCATGTACCGCATGACTGCGGCCACCTCGGTGTTGGTCCTGCCTGCTGCACCATTCCATGGGATGGTGGTTGCTGCGGTGAACGTGTCGGGCACCCTAACGCCCTACATCCAGCGCAATGGCAAGACCATCTGCGGGGATGCCGAAGACTACGTGATGAACCAGCTGGGCTGGCAGATCGTGCTGCAGTACGACTCAACCTCTGGGGACTGGCTGCGGGTGAGCGGTTTCACAGCCTTCACGCCGTTCTCGACCAATCAACCATTCAACCAGGCCAACAACTGGACTGGGGCACAGAACTTTGCTGGCGGCTTGACCTTGAACGGCAGCCCGATCATCGAGACGGGCACCAACGCCAACGGAACATTTACTAAGTTCGCCGATGGAGCGCTGCATATGACTGCAGTGGCATCCCTGAACATGACCACGCTTGCTGGCTTGACTCAGACCTTCCCGTATGCCTTCGTTGGCGACCGTCCATGGGTCGGCTTCTGCGGCATTGCTGCGCAAGCCGGTCAAGAGAACCTGCGTAACTGCGTCGCGATTTGCGGCGCGAACAACTGGCTGATCCGCACCGAAGTCACGGTGGCTGGGGTGACGGCCTACCCAATCAAGCTGATGGCCATTGGCCGCTGGGCATAACAAGGAGAACAAATGGCAAATGCAGCACAACAAGCACAGGCCCCGCTGTCCCTGGCGATCACAGGCGGGGCGTGCGACCTCTCTAAGCGCAGCTACTTTCACACGACAGTAACGGGGGCCACAGCGTTCACCTTCAACAATCGGCCGGCAGACTGCATGCTGTTTGAGCTGGAGGTGAATCTGACATCCGGAACCTTGACCTGGCCGGCGAATGTGCGCTGG
The DNA here is from genome assembly GCF_037479315.1 of Comamonas sp. MYb69. NCBI lineage: Bacteria > Pseudomonadati > Pseudomonadota > Betaproteobacteria > Burkholderiales > Comamonadaceae > Comamonas > Comamonas sp. MYb69. Next base: position 84,321 of record NZ_JBBGZG010000021.1, on the reverse strand, counting down.
GTGGGTGGTACGGCTCCGCAGAGCCTGCAAACGGGCAAGATCCATATCTTCCAGTTCCGCCGTCCACAGTCAACCGGGGCTGACCAGTGGCTGGGCTCCTACCTGCCGAACTACTGATATGGCATACCGACCACCACTTATCAAAGGCCCGGTGTTTATCACCATCGCGGCCAGCGTCAGGAGCCCGGATATCCGGGCTCTTGCTATTTCTGCGGGTTGGGTTGGCTATGAGCCGCTGTACTGCACCATCAATGCTGGTGTGGATGTGGCAACGCTCACTGTGGCTGACATTCCAGATTACCTGCTCACCATAGTGAACAGGGGGCGCATTGGAGGAACCACCAACAGTGGTACTGGCATGGTTGCCGCCATCAAATTCAACCTGGACAACGCCGGCGGGACGATCTTCGGCGGCGGCGGACTGGGTGGAACCGGCCAGACGGTGACCATCTTCCGAGGCACCGGGTATTCGGCTACGGGTAGCGGCGGATCTGGGGGCAACGGAGCTGGCTTTACTGCTGCCAATCCCCCTGCCTTTCTGTCTTCGCAGGCAGGCGGCAATGGCGGCTCCCAGTCTGTTGGCGGGCCTGTAATCGGCGGCTCCTCGTCAGGGGTAGCCAGTGGCGGGCGTGGCGGGACTGGCGGCGCCATCGGCATGAACGGCGAGGGCGGGTACGACGGAAGCACCAGTGGGTCCTTTGAATCGCAGAACCGCACTGGCCCTTCCAGTGGCTCACTGGCAGGCTACGCCATCGACGGCATTGCAAACGTGAACATTGTGGCCGCTGGTTCGATCCTCGGCCGAACCCGATAAGGAGGGCGCATGTACTTTGACAAAGAAACCCGAGAGTTTGGCCTGAGCCCTGCGGACATCATTGCCCGGCACGCGCACAACGTGTCGTTTCCCGTGCCTTTTGAGGCGCCGGAGCGCTATGCGCTGATTACGCCATCCGATCCGCCAGAGTTCGATCCAGCCACGCATAAGGCGCTGCCAGCGGAGCCACTGGAGACGGAGGACGGCTACCTGCAGCAGTGGGAGGTAGTGCCGCTCAGTGAAGAGGAGCTGGCCCAACTGGAGGCTGAGCGCCTGGCTGCAGAGCAGGCCGCCCGGGATGCTGCGCGCGTCACGGTGACCAAGCGCCAGGCCTTGCTTGCGCTGTTCGACATGAAGGGCATCAAGAACGAAGACATTGAGGCGCAGATCAACCTGATCCCCGATGAGTTCGACCGCTACCGGGCCTTGGTGGACTGGCAGGGCTCGGCGGCCATCGAGTCGGACAGCCCCACGGTGCTACTGCTGGCGGCTGGGCTCAACTTGACCGAGGTCGATTTGCACGAGCTGTTCGGCTACGCCGAGACCTTGTAACCCTCTGCCGACAACACACAACACGACCCGCTTCGGCGGGTTTTCTTATTTCTGAGGGGTATGCATGAGCAATGCAGCAGAGAACGCGGCAATCGTGGCGGGCAAATCCGCAGCATACGGCGGCGCTGCAGGGGCCTTCGTGAGCGGGCTCACGGTGTCCGAATGGGGAGTGATCGGCGGCCTGCTGATCGGCGTACTGGGCTGGGCCTGCAGTCAATTCTGGCTGTGGCGAAAAGACCGCCGCGAAGAGCGCGAGATGGCTATCCGCATGCAACACAAGTTTGGAACAGGATGGGACGAACTATGACCGTACCAATGCCAAAGGCACCGAGCATACCGGCGTCGGTCCTGCGCAAAGGGGCTATCCCTGCTGCGCTGCTGGCCGCGCTGACCAGCCCGCTGGCCTACAACACCCTGGAGCGCTGGGAGGGCAACATCTTGCGAGTGTATGCCGACAGCCTGGCCCGAGGCCTGCCCACCTTCTGCGCCGGCCGCACGGATTGGACGGCCACGGTGGGCGACAAGCTCACGGACGACCAATGCCGGGAGGTGAACAAGACCACCCTGCTGGAGTATGGGTTTGCTGTGCTGGGCTGTGCCAACTGGGATTACCTCACCGCCAAGCGACTCATTGGCCTGACGATGTTCGCCATCAACGTGGGCAAGACGGCTGCCTGCGGCTCCCAAGCAGTGGAGAACATCAACGCTGGGCGCATAGAGCAGGGCTGCAACCTGATTGCCCGCACGCCATCCGGTGCGCCCAACTGGTCCACCGCTGACGGCAAGTTTGTGCAGGGCTTGCAGAACCGTCGCCAGGCAGAGCGCGCACTGTGCCTGGAGGAACTATGACCACCGGTGGAATTCTGCGAATTTTGGCCTGTTTTGCCCTGTTTGGCACCGGTGCGCTGGTCAACGGGTGGCGCATAAGCGGCCAGGTGGCCAAGTGCGAGGCCGAGCAGGCCCAGGGCACGGCCACCCGGTCCGAAGCCGCCCGCACCGACGAGACCAACACAGCCAAATTGGAAAGCAAGCATGCCCAAGACACGATCTACAACGCCGACCGCCTGGCGGCTATCTATACCGGCATTGCTGATGTGCAGCGCCGTGAGCTTGCTTATGCTGAGCGGCTGCAGCGCGGCACCGAAGGAAGAGCCGCCACTTATCGCGCGCAAGCCCAAGCCGACGCAGCTGCCCGCGACGATCTTGCAGATAAAACCGCAGCCCTCGACAGAAAGCTTGCAGAAGGGATCGAAGTGGTCGCAATCCTCGGGAGCGATCTTAGGCGACGAGACGCCGAAGTAGCCGCGCTGTGCGACCAGGTGAACATCGAGCGCCGGTTGAGCGGTGACGACAGCGACCAGGCCTGCGGCGGGCGTTAAAAAACCGCCCGGAGGCGGTTGGACTTATTGCTTGCGGCGTCTAGAGAACCCAACTAACCCTGCCACGAACATTATGGGGGACAAGGACAGTAAGCTTATCAGTCCCAATGTGGGCACTGGTGTTGGGGCACCAGGAGGCATTACTTCGTCATCATTTCGAATCTCAACGCTATCGCTTCTGACACCAACGGTATACGAGGCAGAGTCCAAAATTGACAGGGTTGCAGTCACATCGCCATCACCCGCCACTGAGTTGGCTACAGCTTCGATCATACAACTGGCATTTGTACTGCCTGCGGGTATAACAATAGCATTTTGACATGTGCTCGTATAGCGGGGATTTCCGACTGGCGGCTGCAGATTTACAATCAAATCCGCTGATTGAGATACATTAACCGTAATTGCGCAGGATGAGATTTGGCCTGGCGCATCTAAAAGAATGTTTGGCGTGCAGCTCACAGACACCTGGGGAGGAACTGGAGGAGCAGGGCAGGCCAGCGTGGCTTGTGCATTGATGCCGGCCGTAGTGGTGCTACCCACGGTGAAGTCCATACCATCAACAATAGTGTTTGTAACAGGCGATCCTGAGCACTGGGCAGCAGCCGCTGCAGGCCACTGGACCTCCAACTGAAGCTCGCAACCCGCAGCGGGAAGAACTCCGTTAGTTAGCTGAATTTGATTGCTGCCTACGCTAGCGACTAATGTCCCCCCGCAGGTGTTCGAAATAACTCCTCCAGTACCCATGACGACTGGCGTCGGCAAATTATCCGTGACATTCAGCCCATTTATAGGACTTATTCCATTGCCAGTTACATTGATTGTTAATGTTGTCGACTGACCTAGATTGATTTGGGGTGCTCCAAAACTCTTATTAATGCTTGGGGGGGTGGCTGGAATGTCATCTGAAGTGATAATCAAATTATCGAATACGATATAGGTCAAGTTGTCAATTACTGTACCTACGATTGCCAGCCGGTCACCGGCGCTAAAGCTACTTGTGTCAACTGAAAACTGGTGCGTTGCCCAGTCTGCAGCGTATCGAGAATAGGTTGCATCTTTTATGATGTTTACCGATCCGGACTCGGGGAGCGGAGTCTGAGTGACGCCAGAGATCACCACGTTAGCTGGATTTGCCGGAGAGCCGACGGCAGTGACGGCGCCAGCCGCGAGGCTAAAGCTGCTTCCTGACGGAATGCGGAAAAATCGCAGGCCCATCTGAACACTTGTCGCTGTACCTGGATAGTTTGTAGGCACTGCTATACCGTCGAGATTGCCCGGTGTCACATGGGCAAGGTCAAGCTGGCCGTTGAGGAATGGCTTTCCCTGAGGGTCAAATGCAATTGCCCACGACTCAACGGTAGCCCCATTGCGAGCGAATCCGCCAGAATAAGGAGTGGCTGTACCTTCTGGATCTGTGTTTAGTGCTGTGTTCCAGCAAACACGATCAGCAGTTCCAACCTGTGTGAATGTTGCTGAGCCAATCTGCCCTGATCCGTTGTAGTCGCTTGATAAGCTACTGTCCGACCCTGACCCACCCCAAGCGGTGCAGGATGTTGTGGCTGGGCTGTTGAAATTTTGGGCGTAGAGCGTAGTCGTCTGCGAATAAGCTCCAGCAGACAACAGCAGCGGAAGTAACGCTAGAGCTCTGTGAAGTTTGGCCATGGATTCCCTCGTTAGGTTTAATGTTTGCCAATCATCTCTTAAATCATCAGCTTCCTAGTCAGGGAAAACACAACCATTGCAAACTTTCAAGCAGCTTTGCTAAGCTTATAGGTATCTTCTAATTTTTGAGAGTGCGTCTCATGATCAGCTTCACTCTCATCACTCTTACGTCCCGATCGGTGCGCCCTGGGAGTGAAATGAAAACGTTACATGTTGTCTATTCAATATAGAAAGAGCCTCCCCTGCGCCACTACGGCACTGAACTGACCCCCAGAAGTTAGGCAGCGTCGTCCACTGCCGCCTCCCTCTTGCCGCGCGGGATCTCGTAGTGTTGACCTGGAAAGAAGGCTCTCTCGATCTCGCGAAGCCTGTTCACTCCAAGACCTCTGATCGTGAGAAGCTCAGCCGGCCCCACCGCCTTCAGCTCCTCAGGAGTAGTGATTCCAGCATCGAACAGGACCTTGACTGTCGCTGGGTCGAGGGCTCCGTTAAGAGATGAGCCGCGGATGTGCCGCACTGGTGCATAGACCCGCGCCGGTGTAAATGCCTTGCCTGGGAAGAACGCTTTCTCAATCGTTCGGAAGCGGAACATGCCCAGGCCCCACATCTTTACGAGCTGATGCGGATAGGCCATGCGCAACGCTTCCACCGTATGAATCCCATTCCTTTCGAGAATACGCTTCACTCGGGGTTGAAGTACGTCACCCAGGGGTGTTTCGGATTGCTGATGTTCTTGCATATTGCACGCATCATAAATTTGAACGCGGAGTCATCCTAGCTCCTGTACCCAGCTTGTGCAGACTCCCTATCTGCCCTCTGGAGTTCCATGAGCAAGCGCCATAGAGCCGGTCGGTACTTAGATTTTCCATCAAGGGTATCGCTCTTCAGATCGTCCCGGAAGTCAGGCACATAGTACTGGCCAGGGAAAAGAAGGGCTTCAATCTTCCTGAACGCACGGGGGCCTATATCGGGCATTTGGAGCAGCTCCTCTGGGTATAGCCGTCGTACCTCTTCTATGGTCTTCAGCCCGTTTCTTGCAAGGGCCCTCCAAAGTCTTGGAGGCAAAATTTCCTTCAGCGATACGCATTCTTGATCGTTTTTTTCGTGGCTCATCCAATTCATGAATAAGATCATACAAATCAGAACTAACGAACACTTACAAACCACTGTTTTTAGTTATTTGCGCAACGGAATTGAAAAGAAGATGTGACAGATGCCTATGAAAAAGCCCTCCGAAGAGGGCTCCCAGATCAGCTAGATTTCCGTCGGCGCATGAGGCCCATGGATCCGGCGACTACCCCGGTCAGGAGCAGCAGACCAACACCGCCCAGTGTCGGCACTGGTGTGGGAGTAGCCTGAACCACAGGTGCTGCAGTGATCACGATGGTAAAGGTTTGCTCAGCGACGTGGACTGCCTTCAACGCGACGCCGCCTCCCACGGTGCTGTCCGACACGCCGACCGAGAAGCTGTACGTTCCAGGTGTCGTAGGCGTTCCAGAGACTACACCGGTAGCCGAATCCAGAGCCAGGCCAGGTGGCAGCTCGCCCGTCACGGAGAAGGTGTATGGAGGCAGGCCGCCTGTTACCTGCAGAGGTTGAGAATATGCCGCTGCAACGACACCGCCTGCGAGCGTGATATTCGGACCTGCACCCACAAACATCACGTCTGCGAGTGGAATAGCTTCTGCACTTTCGGGTGACGGAGCGCTGTCGCCAATTGCGTTGGTTGCCACGACCGTGAATTTGTAGGGCGTACCATTGGTCAAGCCGGTGATCGTGCAAGAAGTTGCTGGCTCGGTGGCTGGGGCCACGATCTCGGTTGTGCATGAGCCGCCAGGCACGCCCGTCACGGTGTATTTCGTGATGGGCGAGCCGTTGTCATTTGGGGGAGTCCAGCTCAATGTTACCGATCCGTTGCCAGTTGTCGCAATGGCGGCGAGTGGGGCATCGGGCGCGGGCAAGCCCAGAAGTTCCAGTGCTACAGTGTAATCAATCGGGCCCCATGTGCCTTCAGAGGTTCGAGCACTCGCCACAAAACTCAATAACCCTGTTGGGTTTGAAGCGTTCATCGTCCAACCAGTTGGGCAATATTCTGCGGTAGTAGGCGAGCTAGCTACGATCCAGTACGTAGTTTGAGGCGCAAAGGTAATTGGTGTTGGTGGGGTAAGCACATAGTCACCATACATAGGCAATTCCGGCATTCCGGTCGCAAGGCCCAGATCAGCAATGGGGCTACCAGGTTTGCCTGCATCATCGCTATAAACAGTGAAAGCGACGTCGACAGTCGGATTCACCCTATGTAGTTTTACTTTTGCGCGGTCGATTTGATAAGCAGTGTCCGAGGTGTTTCTTGTGCCGACTGCCACCATTCCGCTGGTGCCGATGCAGGGGCCGCCGGAGTCTTCTGCGGGGTACGTCGAATAGAAAACAGTCTGTGCGTGAGAGCTTGCCGCTCCCAAGGTTGTGAGGAGCAATGCTCCCATAGCTAGTTTCTTGATCATTCTCTTCCTCAGGTCGCTTAGGTTTGGACGAGAATGTGGCCTGTCTGTGTCTAATTGTCAATAACTGTAATTAGTTATAGGGAAAACCCTCTTGTGCCTTGAGCGTAGGCGTAAAAAAGCCCGCTTCTGAGGGCTGTTGGGTGGAAGGGGTGACTTATCCGCAGTGTTGCGGGAATGGACGTGCGCCACCGGACTAGCGCGGCAGACGCCTCGCTCTGGTGCCGCACCGGAGCGGCGCAACCCTAGCCACCGGGCCGCGCCCGAGCGCCAGGTCTGTGCGTCAAGGGTGTTGCGAAATTGGGCCGCAGAAGAAAAGCAGTGTGTCTTGTGACACTGAGGCTTTCAACAACTGGACGCAACATGAGAAACAATAAAGGCCGGAACTCAGACCCTTCACCCCGGATTCAAGAAATGACCAAGGATCCTCAGCAGCGCAAAAGATTGCAAGAGCAGCTAAAAGATCCAGGTTTAAGCATGGAATTTAGGCAGAAGATTTTAAAGGTGCTACAAGAGCCGCATTCGATAGTCGCAGGCAGCAAACCTCAGACGGAATCAAGGTCGATTGCTGCGTTGTAATGGCCATGAGGTCTGGGGATTTTTTTGGGGAGTTTTGGGGAATTCGGGGGGATCGCTTAGCCTGCTCATACCGCTACTAAATACCCTTGAGTCCCCGCGCGAGTGGGTATGTATAGGTTCGAGCCCCATCAGCCACCCCAAATTGAAACCCTTGCAAGTGAATAGCCTGCAAGGGTTTTTCAATTTCTGCTCGCGCCTTGCTTCTGCTGCTGGACAGTTGCAGTTTTGGGCCATAAAGCGCTCGAGTTTGGCCTGTTCCAGGCTCCCGTGCTCACTTGGAATAGGACGATAGAAATACCTCCACGGAATGCCCCCCATCTGTCTGCCGCGTTCGGCCAGATGCCGGCCGCGAGCTGCTCAGTAGGGCATCTCTGCCGGGGTAGGTCAGGACAAGCGGATCTTCGCTGACGTTCAGGAAGGTTTGGAAGACCAAGGGTGGGCGAAGCTGCTATGGCGGTGCGCGGGCTAAAAGGCCTGCAGGATAGGCGCCATGCGCAGCACCAATGCGGGCTGGGGCTGGGGTTCTCGACCAGCCACAAACACCTCAACCGGTGGACATGGAGCGCCAGCTGAACTGCGCGGGCAGTGATCAGAGATGTTCCGACCAACAAAAAAAACCGCCCGGAGGCGGTTCCCTTGGAGATTTGCAGGTCAGAAGATCGTTTTGCCATCGACTGAGAGGGAGGTCATATTCTTTTTGGTGTGGCTGACCTTGCATACGGCTGGCACGCCAACCTCAAGCCCAAGTCCATTGCGTAGACGTGTGAGCTTTGTTTGCGGCCCCCACACAAACACATATTCATCACCTGATCCAACGTTGGACACCAATGGAACCTCGGCTTTCTCTGGATCCCTGGACACCTGCTTTATCGCGTGTTGGCACAAGAATATGGCTTCGTTTGCGTTGAACTCACGCGGGGTATTGCTCGTTTTGCCCCCGCTCATGCAACTGATTGCGACAACGACAACGAATGTTCCGTAGAGGATGTACTTGAACGTTGACGGATTTTTGACCGTCTCTGCAGCCAGAGATGTGGCCGCTACTGATGGTGCTGCTACTGATGGCGCTGCTGGATTGCCCGCCACGGGCGCTCCACAATGAGGACAGCTAGACGCCTGGTCGCTAATCTGCTTGCCGCATTCGTTACAGTTAATCAATGCCATGTCATCCTGCCTCTTTTTTTGAATGGGTTGTGATCGCCACGAGATGCGCCGCGTTTAACCTGAAGATTTTACGGTGGCGGGGTGACATTCCACTGCGTGTTCGACCTATCAAAAAGGAAAAACGGCCTGAGGTGAAGGGCGATCAGCAGGCATATGCGTCATCAGCGGTCGAGTTAGGGGCAAGCGGACCTCCCTGGGATGGACAGCGCTCTCCAAATGGATAGACGCAGTGGTGTCTATTCCCTGGCGCATTTTGCTGTGGGGGTTCGATGTTCAGCGCCCGGTGCGCTTGCCAAAGCTGCCATCGACAAATGGCATAGCGGCGCCAAGCATGCGCAGCATCGCCTCATCTTCGTCGCTACTGGTTCTGGAGACTCACGCCTGAGTGCTGCCGCCACCTAGCCGGTCACAGCGGCCGCATCCCAGCCATCAAGGCGCGTTTTATGTCAGCGGGTGTGTCGTGCTGGCTGCTCGTGCCATGCCTTCTTGGCTGCAAAAAGCACGTCTTGCCAGTCGATAGAGAAAATTGATGCCCCCGGATATTCCCTAGCGCCTTGTGCTATTCATCTGGGTTGTAATTTATTATCAATCTATTCTTATAAGTCGATTGATAATTTGTTTCAGCTGCATGCTGGGATTGCGGTGCAGACCGGTGATCCGGTCGGACGAAGGAGGTGGAATATGCTGCCGGAAGTCCTCATTTTCATCACGCACAGGGTGGTGCTTCATTCGCTGATTCTGAAAAGCGGTTACACGACCTTTGGCCGAGGCGCTGGCAATGCCATCTGCCTGGACAACCCTGCGGTCAGCCGCGACCACGGCGCCTTCTACTACCGCGCGGGCGTGCTGTCGGTAGAGGACCACCACAGCATGAACGGCATCTTCGTCAATGGCATGCGCATGCGCCGCAAGGTGCTTTACTCCGGCGATTACGTCCTCATTGGCTGCTACAAGGTCTTTGTCAAGCATGGCTCGGAGCAACCGCGCAATGCCTATGCCGGATGAGTGCTGCGCGCTGGGCTGGCATTGGCATGCGCGAAGTCCCGCCGAGGCCGCAGCTTGCGTCGCGCTGCCAGAGGGGTGTGCCGCCTTTCCCGAGTGCGCTCAGGGGTTTGCCAGCGCTGCATTCCGCTGTCAGCGGCGCTGCCTACAATCGGTCCCATGCGTTTACCTCACCACCAACTCACGATGACGGTGCTGATGTCTCCGGACATGGCAAATTTCTCTGGCAATGTGCACGGCGGCGCTATTTTGCGCGAGCTCGACAACGTGGCCTACTCCTGCGCAAGCCGCTATGCGGGACGCTATGTGGTGACCTTGAGCGTGGACCAGGTGATGTTTCTGGAGCCCATCCATGTGGGCGAGCTGGTGTCGTTCTACGCCAGCGTCAATTACACGGGGACGTCATCGATGGAGATCGGCATCAAGGTGGTGGCCGAGAACATCCGTGAGCGCAGTGTGCGCCATGTCAACAGCTGCTTTTTCACGATGGTGGCGGTGGACGACCAGCGCAAGCCGGTACCCGTGCCGCCGTTGCAGCCGGAGACCGATGATGAAAAACGCCGCTGGGACGCAGCGCTGACGCGCAAGGAACTGCGCAAGGAGCTGGCACGCCGTTTTGCGCAGACAACGCGCCAGCCCGGCTGACGCCTGGCCCCACGGCCAGTATCGCTGCGAGGCGCTGGACCCGGTTTTGCCGGGCGATACGGTACGGTTCCATGGAAAAAGGCAAGGGTTGAACCTTGCCTTTTTTCCTTTCGTGGTGGGCAGCGCCACAGAGTGACTGCCTGCAGCTGGATCAGGCCATGTCAGGTCTTGATCAGCGCCGGCTGCACAACTTACCGTGCCTTGTTGGCGTCGCTGGGGCTGTCGCTGAACACGCCATCCACACCCACTTCATAGAAGAGCTTGTACTCTGCCGCCACCTTGCCCTTGAAGTCGCTGGCCAGCAGGGTGGCGTCGTTGCGGTAGGCCCAGGGGTGGACAAAGAGCTTGGCCGCGTGCGCCAGCGTGACCAGGTTGGTGGGCGGCATCATCTCGCGGTCGCGGTAGTCCCACAGACCGTCATTGTTCAGGTCATCGGGCTGGCCGTCGCTATTCTTGTCCAGGTTGCGGGCGGAGATGACGTAGGGCTTCCACGGCGAGATGCCATTGGCATAGGTCTTGATCTGGGCCAGGCCGTCGGCAGTCACCATCTGGGCGTAGGTGGTCGAGACGCCGGCCACCGTGAAGTCATAGGGCTGACCATAGGGGAGGGTCATGAGGATCTGCCCTTCGCGGCCGAGTACAGGATCGCCGTTGATCATCTGCACCAGCCGAACCTGGGTTTTGGCGCGCAAGGTCTTGAGGTGGGCGACTTCCAACGAGCGCACGATCACCGGTGCCGTTTCCTGGGTGTAGCCCGCGGCGGTGAAGGCTGCCAGCAGCTTGTCTTCCATCGCCAGGCCCAGCTGGCTGTGGTAGGTGGGGTTCAAGGTCTGCAGATAGAGGCCGACAGTCTTGCGCTGGCGCTTGGCGTAGGCGATCACATCGTTGAGCGACAGGATGCGGCCATTGTTGGCGCCGACCGGTGGCGTGGTGGATGCAGGCAGTTTGGCGCGCAGGCTTTGCAGCTCCACCAGGGTGAAGTCAGAGGCAAACCAGCCCTGGCGCGACTGCCCATCGATCAGGCGCAAGGTCCTGCGGTTGGCATAGACGCTGCGGCTGGAGACGTCGGTGATATCGGTGATGTCGGGCGAGGCCAGGGCGACCAGCTCGCCGTCCTTGCTCATCACCAGGTCGACAGCGATGAAGTTGGCATCCTGGGCGACGGCAGCATCAAAGCTCTCGGTCGTATTGGCGGCCTTGCCGTCGATGCTGCTGAGGGAAAAGCTTTGTGGTGCGTTGCCGTCGAGCGTGGGATAGGGCTTGGGATTGGGGTTGGTGCCGCCACCATCGCCAGGGCCCAATTCGGTCTTGCAGGCGGTCAGTGCGGTGATCGCCAGGGCCGCGGCGCACAGGCGCCAGGTACGTTGTCTTTGCATATGCTGGGTGCTCCTCGTCTTATGGTTGGGACGTGGAGAAACAATCTGTGCATATGTAAAGATTAATTACCTTACGCTATGGAGGTCCTGCTTTCCACGCTCGAATGGCTATCGTATCCGCAAATCTCGGAGAAATCTCGGTGGCTTGTTGGATCGATGGTACGGCTTGCCTGGGCGGCCAGTGCCACGCACTGCACCACATCGCCGACGACGATGATGCTGGGACTGGCCAGCTTGTCGCGGGCCATCGTGGCGGGCAAATGCGCCAGGTCGGTGATCGCATGGCGCTGCTGGGGCAGGCTGGCATGCTGCACGATGGCCACCGGGGTATCGCCAGGCAAGCCGCTGCCCAGACCTTGGCTGATGGCCTCGGCACTGGCCACGCCCATGTAGATCACCAGGGTCAGGCGTGCATCGTGCGCCGTGCGCGCCAGTTGCGCCCAATCGGGGCCTTGGCCGCCTGGCTTGGCATGGCCGGTGATGAACACCACGCCCTGGGCATGGTCGCGGTGGGTCAAGGGGGCGCCCAAGCTGGTCAGCGCGGCGAGCCCGGCGGTCACGCCATTGATGATGCGCGGCTCGATGCCGTGGGCGCGCAAAAACTCCACCTCTTCACCGCCCCGGCCAAAGATAAAGGGGTCGCCGCCTTTGAGCCGCACCACGTTCTCTCCGGCTTGCACTTCCTGCAGCATCAGGCGCTGGATAAAGGCCTGGGGCGTGCTCTGGCAGCCGCCGCGCTTGCCCACATGGACGATGCGGGCACTGGCGGGCGCCCACTGCAGCACGGCGTCATTGACCAGGTCGTCCACCAAGAGCACGGTGGCGCGCTGCAAGGCCTTGGCAGCAGCGATGGTGAGCAAGTCCGGGTCGCCCGGGCCGGCACCGACCAGGGTGCACTGGCCCTGGCCTGGTGAAGGCGCATAGGCTGGCGGGCGTGCGGTTAGAGAGGGCAGGCTGCTGTCAGTCATGGTGGGAGGCTTGGGGAGCGGGTTGTATTTGTTGGGCGATGGCCAGCACATGTTCCACTTGCTGGGCCAAGGCAGGGGGCACCGGCAACTGGCCGGCCAGCACGGCCTCGGTGTAGCGTGCGGTGGTGTCCGCATCGCGCTCGCTGGGCAGGCCGGGCACCTGGCTGTCGGTGCCGCTGCTGCGTGCCTGCAGCAGCTGGTGCTGGCCCGCGACAAAGCCGTCGTATTGCGGGCTTCGGCGCGGGTCGGCGCAGACCTCGCCCTCCAGCCCGCGCGAGAGCAGGGCGTTGGTCTGCAGCTCGGCCAACGTGGCCTGGAGCATCGGCAGGTATTCCGGGTGCGTGTAGCTGCCCAGCAAGACGGCCGGGCCTTGCACCGGCTGCAGCAGCTTGGCAATGCTGTGGCCCGGGTTGCGCAGGCCGATGAGCTGGCGCACGGCCAGCAGCTTGGCCAGTGCGGGCAGCAAGGTGGCGGTGTGCACCAAGGCCACTTCCGATGCGGCAATGGTGCCAGTCTGCGCGCGGGGCACTGAACCCAGGCGCTCAAACACGGCAAAGGCCGAGACGCGGCTCGCTTCGGTCTGCATGCCATGCACCAGCACCGGCAGGCCTTCGCGTGCCAGCAGCAAGGCCAGCAGCGGGGTCAGGGTGGGCAGGCGGCGCGCGCCGTTGTAGCTGGGCAGGACCACGGTGGGCAAGGCGGCGCTGCTGTGAAAGCGGGCGATGCGCGCATGGACGGCATCCCAGAGGCCGCACATCTCTTCGGCCGTTTCCCCTTTGATGCGCATGGCAATGCAAAAGGCGCCGATTTCATAGTCGCTGACCCGGCCATCGAGTATCTGCGCCATCACATCGCTGGCCTCGATGCGGCTGAGGGCCTTGGCGCCGCGTGCGCCGCGCCCGATTTCCTTGATGTAGTGCTGTATGGCCATGGCAGTAAAAAATGCGTTCACCCATTATTTTAGGTTTTATATATACGGAAGTAATAAGAAAAATCAGCCCATCCGGCATCTCGGGTATGCCAGGGCACTGCCTGCCGATAGCGCCGGTTAACGAAGATTTGCGCCCCTCTGTATTGCACTGCCATGCTGAACGTCTACTATCTGCATTCTGTGCCACGCCCTTTGGGCTTTTGAAAGGAAAGAACATGTCCGCATCTCCCTCTATGGTCGACGAGCTCCTCGCGCAACTGCAGGGCGCTCCGATCCAGCAGATGGCCCAGAGCCTGGGCCAGAGCGAGGCCCAGACCGAGCAGGCCGTGCAGGCGGCTGTGCCAATGATGCTGGGCGCGCTGGGCAATAACGCGCAAAGCGCGGGTGGCGCCAGTGCCTTGTTCGAGGCGTTGCAACGCGACCATGGCGCGGCAGGCGGTGCTGGCGCAGGCCCAGACCTGGGCGGGCTGCTGGGCTCGCTGTTGGGTGGTGGCGGTGGTGGTGCGCAAGCCGGCGGCTTGGGTGGCCTGGGCGGTCTGGGTGGCATGCTGGGCAGTGTGCTCGGTGGGGCTTTGGGCGGCGGCGCTGCTGCGGGCTCGGGTGCCGGCTCCGCATCGCCTGCGGCCCTGGATGGCGCCAGCATTCTGGGCCATATCTTTGGCGGCCAGCAAGACCAGGCCTCGGCCAATCTGGGCCAGGCCACAGGCCTGGGCGCCAATGCCGGCAACCTGCTCAAGATGCTGGCCCCGCTGGTGATGTCGTTCCTCGCGCAGCGTGTCATGTCGGGTGGCCTCAACTCCTCGCAGCTGGGCAATGCGCTGGGCCAGGAAAAAGCCCAGGTGCAGCAGCAAGGCGGCCTGGGCGGCGGCTTGCTGGGCTCGCTGCTGGACCAGAATGGCGACGGCAAACTTGATGTCGGCGACCTGATGAAAATTGGCGGCTCGCTGCTGGGCGGCAAGCGCTAAAGGCGCCGTGGCGGGGCCGGCAAACCCTGGCGGCCCGCCAGGGTAGCCCCGTCCCCGGGCGCAAAAGCGGCCCAGAGCGCCTACACTTTGGGCCCATGACTGAGCTGATATTGGGGATCGAATCCTCTTGTGATGAAACCGGCGTGGCCCTGGTGCGAACCCGTGGCCCAGGCACGGTGCCCGAACTGCTGAGCCATGCGCTCTACAGCCAGATCGAGATGCACCGCGCCTACGGCGGTGTGGTGCCTGAGCTGGCCAGCCGCGACCATATCCGCCGCGTGCTGCCGCTGACACAAAAAGTGCTGGATGACGCGGGCTGCACGCTCGCGCAGATCGATGCGATTGCCTTTACCCGTGGCCCGGGGCTAGCAGGCGCCTTGCTCGTGGGCTCAGGCGTGGCCTGCGCGATGGCGGCGGCGCTGGACAAGCCGGTGCTCGGCGTGCACCACCTTGAAGGCCATTTGCTCTCGCCGTTTTTGAGCGAAGACCCGCCCGAGTTCCCCTTTGTGGCGTTGCTGGTCTCCGGCGGCCACACGCAGCTGATGCGCGTGGACGGCGTGGGCCGCTACCAGATTCTGGGCGAGACCATCGACGACGCGGCGGGCGAGGCCTTTGACAAATCGGCCAAGCTGCTGGGCCTGCCCTACCCCGGTGGGCCCGAGCTGTCCCGCTTGGCGCAGGGCGGCGACCCGGAGGCCTTCAAGCTGCCGCGCCCGTTGCTGCACAGCGGCGATCTCGATTTCTCCTTTGCAGGCCTGAAGACAGCGGTGCTGACCCAGGCGAAAAAGCTGGGCGATGGCCTGGAGGCGCGCAAGGCGGATCTTGCCGCATCGACCCAGGCGGCCATTGTGGATGTGCTGGTGAAAAAGACCTTGAATGCCTTGAAGGAGACCGGCATGCAGCGCGTGGTAGTCGCCGGCGGCGTGGGTGCCAACCGGCTGCTGCGCGAGCAGCTCAACGACGCCTGCCGCAAGCGCGGCATTCGCGTGCACTACCCCGAGCTGCACCTGTGCACCGACAATGGCGCGATGATTGCGATGGCGGCTGCCATGCGCATCGAAGCGGGGCAGCAGCAGGCCGAGAAGGTCTATGCCTTTGACGTCAAGCCGCGCTGGCCGCTCGATGCGATCGTGCAGCGGCCGACGGCTGCGCAAGAGACATAGACGTTGATACGCTGGTGATGCGCCAGCACAGCATGCAAAAGGGGCCTCCAGGCCCCTTGTGCTTTGTGGTGGCTGCGTTTATGCAATCGCCAGGGTCTGGGTGCTGGGCTGGGTGGTGCTCAGCACCAGTGTCAGCACGCCGTTTTCCAGGCTGGCCTTGGACGCTGCGGCATCGATGCTGGCAGGCAGCTTCCAGGCGCGCTGGATGCTGCGTGGTGCGCCTTCAATGCTGGTCAGGCGCACGGTCTTGTCCTGCAGCTCGATGCGCAGCTGTCCGCGCGACAGGCCGGGCACATCGATGCCGATGCTGAACACGGAGCCGTCTTGCTGCACGGTGTCCTGGCTCGTGGTGCCCGTCGTGGTGGCTTGCAGGAAGCGCTGCAGGGCGGCATCCATCGCGGAAGGGGAGACAGCGTAGGCCGAGCGGTGCATCAGAGGGGTCATGATCATCTTCAATCCTTGTGAAACAGGGCAGCGGGTTTGCTGCTCGATGACTGATAGTTGGATGAAGAAGCCGCAATTTCAAGAGAAAATTGCTGGATTTTATTTTTGCAGTGCAGGCCTTGAAAGCCTGCGGATCACGTCCATATGTGTCGCCCGGCCAGCGATCAAGGTGCGCTGAAATTGGCCGGATCGGGCGTGCGCTGCTGGCGCGCCTTGCTGCGCAGATAGGCCTTGGCGGCCGCTTCGGCAGTCGGGGAGTTGCTGGTCTCGCTGCTCGGCTCGGGCGTGCTGGGCTCGCTGTCCGCTGCTGCGGGCGCACCGCTGCGTGCAAGTGCAATGGCCTGGCCCAGCTCGACCACCGACATCGCGTAAAAGCTCGAGAGGTTGTAGCGCGTGATGGTGTAGAAATTGGGCGTGCCCACGACGTACTGGGTTGCAGCGCTCGCGTTGGGCAGCTCGATCAGTGCCAGCGGGCCATTGTGCTGGTCGCCTGGTGCCTGGATGCGCAGGCCCAGCGCAGCCATCTCGGCGGCGCTGAAGCTCGGCTTGATATCGGGGGCCAGCAAGGTCTCCAGCTGTGCGGCCGTGCTGTTCACCTGCACATCGTAGTAGGCCGGCATGCCGCGCTGCCAGCCATGGGCGACAAAGTAGTTGGCCACCGAGCCGATCGCATCGGCCGTGCTGCCAAACAGGTTGATCTTGCCGTCGCCATCAAAATCGACCGCGTAGTTGGACCAGCTGGTCGGCATGAACTGGGGCATGCCCATGGCGCCGGCGTAGCTGCCCACCGTGTCGAAGGGGTTGCTGTCCGTGAGGTAGGCCGTGGCCAGGAACTGCTCGAGCTCGCCCCGGAAGTACTTGGCCCGGTCGGCCGCGCGCGGGTGGCTGGCGGGATAGTCAAAGGCCAGGGTGGCCAGCGCATCGACCACCGTGAAGTTGCCCATCTGCTGGCCGTAGATGGTCTCGACCCCGATGATGCCGACGATGTACTCGGCCGGCACCCCATAGGTCTGCTCGGCACGCGCGAGCGTGGCGGCGTTTTCGTTCCAGAAGCGCAGGCCGGCGCGGATGCGGATCGGCTCGACAAAGCGGCTGCGGTAGCCGCGCCAGTTCTTGACGCCAGCGGGCCCCGTGCGCGGCGTCATCAGGCGCTGCACGGTGGCATTGAAGCGGGCTTGCTTGATGCTGGCGCGCAGCCAGGCCTCGTCGATATGGCGGCGCTCGGCGACTTCGCGGACAAAGGCTTCGGCCTCGGGCCGGTTGGCATAGCTGGATGCGGTGGGGGCGGAATCAGCGCTGCGGGACTTGTTGGTGGTGTTCTTTTGTGCGTAGGCGCCCGTTGCGCACAGGCCGGCGCAAAGCAGGGCCACAGTGGTCTGAAGAATTCGGTGCATGGGGTTTTATACCTTGTTTGCCAGGGCCCGCAGGCGGGACCAGGGCAGAAGTCGTAATTGTTTGCGAAGCGCTGCCAGCTCGGCCTTGGGCGCTGCCTCGCCGGTGGCATGCGCGTAGCGCTGCCGCTCCATCGCCTTGAGCCATGGGCCAAAGGCGGGCGCCACCTCGGGTGCCTGGGCGTGCAGCATGCGGGCCAACGCGCGCGGCGTGGCCGCATGGCCCTGGGCGGCCTCGGGCAAGCCCGCCTGGCGCAGGCGTTTGCGTGCCTGGCCCAGCAGGGCCAGCCAGGGGTCTGTGCGCCTGCGCTGGTACTGCAGGGCCAGCACCCCGATGATGGCTGCTGCCAGCACCAGGCCACCCAGAATGCGCACCAGATCCATCCAGTTGGGGCTGGACAGGCCCAGCTTGCTGAGCATGTCCATTTGCTCGCGCTGGGTGTAGTTCAGCACCCACTGGTTCCAGCTGTTGTTGACCGCTTCCCAGACCGCGCGCATGCGCTGCAGCCCGTTGATGGTGGCGGCATTGCTGACGCTGATGCCCATGAAGTTGGGGGTGTTGAGGCGCTGTGCAGCGCCGACACGGCCGGGGCTTACTGCGCCTGTCGGATCAAACCGCACCCAGCCTTGTTCTTCGCCCAGCCACACTTCGGCCCAGGCATGGGCATCGGCCTGGCGCACGGTCCAGTAGCCGTCGACGCTGTTGGCTTCGCCCCCTTGGTAGCCGGTCACAATGCGTGCGGGCACGCCGGCGCTGCGCAGTGCAATCACAAAGGCGGCCGAGATATGCTCGCAAAAGCCTTCCTTGCGGTCGAACCAGAACTGGTCGGCCGCCTGGCCGGTGTAGACGCCCGGGTCCAGCGTATAGGTGTAGCCGCCGCTGCGCAGCTGCCCCAGCAGGCGCTGCACCAGTTGGGCGCTGCGGTCGGGGCGGTCGCCCACCTCGGCGCTCAGCTGCGCCACCCAGGCCTGGGTGCGCGGGTTGCTGCTAGCCGGCAGCCGGCGGTTGAAGGCCAGCTCGCGCTTGCTCGCCTGCATGCCAAACTGGTAGCGCGTGTGGCTCTCCACCGCGATGCGGGTCACCTCGGTAATGGGCCGGCTGCTGAGCCACTGCAGATCGCCGGTGCTGTAGGCGCGGCCGCGTGGCAGCACGGGCGCTTCTCGGGTCAGGTCCAGGGTCAGCAGCCAGGGCTTTTGGTGCGGCTCCAGGGTCAGCTCGTAGCGCAGCGCCTCGCCTTCGGTGCGGATGTCGGCAAACATCCGGTCATCGGGATTGCGAAAGCTGGGCGTCGCGCGCCAGGTTGTGCCATCGAAATCGGACAGCACCGGCCCACGCCAGTACAGCTGGTTGGCGGGGGGCGGCCGGTTTTGCGGTGTGTCGAACCTGACGCGAAACGCAATGCCCTCGTCCTGGGCCAGCGATGCGACCGAGCCCACGGTCATCTCCTCGGACAGGCCGGTCTTGGCCGTCGGGTTTTGGGGCACGCCCCAAAGCGGCGCCATGCGCGGAAAAAAGACAAACAGCGCCAGCGTGAGTGGCGCGCCAATGGCCACCATCTTCAGCGACAGGCCTGCCGCAAACTTGAGCGAAGGCTGGCCCACCGGCATATGCGCATGGACCAGCGCAGTGAGCAAGCCCACCAGGCCCATGGCAATGGCCAAGGCCGTCAGCAGCGACTGCGAATGCAAAAAGTTGGCAATCAGCGCAAAAAAGCCGAGGAAGAAAATGACCATCGCATCGCGCTTGGCACGCAGCTCCATGGTCTTGAGCGTCAGCAGCATGCTGACCAACGTGACGCCGGCATCGGCGCCCAAGATGGTGCGGTAGCTGAACAAGGTCAGCCCGACGACCAGCACCAGCAAGGCCAGCAGCTGCCAGCGGCCGGGCAGCGGTTTTTGCAAAAGCGCAATGCGGCCGCGCCAGGCGAGCAAGGCATAGGCGAGTGCCGAGGCCCACAGCGGCAAGGTGGCCGTCAGCGGCAACAGTATCCAGCCAACGACGGCGAGCAAAAAGAGGGTATCGCGCGCCTCGCGTGGCAGGCTGGACCAGCGGCTCGCGCCTGCGGTATGGGCAGGGTTGAAAACAGAGGGCATCGTGCTGCTCCTAGGCCAGCGCCAGTGCGCGCAGACAGGCCTGGCGGTGCGCGGGCCCGCTGTCGGCGGCTTGCTCGGCGTTGGCCGCTCCCAAACGCAGCCCGTAGCGCAGGCCTTGCTGGTCGGCCATCACCACCCAGGCGGCCAAGCGCGAGAGCTGGGCTTCACGTTCTGCCAGGCCGCATTGGCTGGCATCGAGCCACAGGTCCTGCTGCGCCTGGTGCTGGTTGTCGCGCACGACAAAATGGCCGCTGCCGGTGGCCAGCGAGGTGGCCGCCTTCTTCCAGACCACCAGCTTGAGCGGGTCTCCGCGCCGGTAGCTGCGCACGCCATCAAACTCCCCACTGCTGGCCCGCAGGCTGGCGCTGCTGCCGGTGCCTGCATCGGCCAGGCCCAGCGGCAGCGGCGGTGGGTTGGTTTCTGGGCAGGGATAGACCAGAGCCTTTTCGGTGGTTCTAAAGACGGTCCACATGCGAAAGACGCCGAGTGGAAAGCGGGTCTCGACCAGCACCGCAGGCAGGTTTTGGTAGCCGCGCCGCTCGGCCGGCGTGCTCAGTTGCATGGGGGTGCTGGCTTGCGCGGGGGCGTCCACCTGGCTGAGTTCATGGCCTTGGTAGTGGCGTATGCCCAGTGCATAGCGGCTGCGCCGGCTGGGGTTGTCCAGACGCAGATCCAGGCGCAGCGGCTGGCCGGCAAACTGCGCCTCGGGGGCATGCAGCTCCAGCTGCAGACCCAGCAGATTGCGGTAGCCGATACCCACCGACACCAGCGCCGCGCCGGTGAGCATGAAGGTCAGCAAAAAGCCCAGGTTGAGCTGAAAGTTGATGCTGGTCACCAGCAGCACGAGCAAGGTGAGCGCCAGCATCCAGCCCGCACGCGTGGGCAGCAGGTAGAGGTTGCGGCGGCTGACGGCATGGCGGCTGGCGCTGGGCAACTGGGCCAGCCACCACTGGCGCATGCGCTGGCGAAGCCGCTGGACAGGGCGGTTGCGGGGCTGCCCTGAAGCCGCTGGGGGCGCACTCACACTACTGCAGCGCCACGCTGTCCATCATCGCGCGCACCTGCTCGACCGCGCTGCGCCCCGAGGTGCTGACCGGCACCAGCCGGTGCGCAGTGGTCTGCGGCAGGATGGCCTGCACATCATCGGGCGCGACATAGTCGCGGCCCTGGATCAAGGCCTGCGCCTTGGCGGCCCGGATGAGGCCAATGCCTGCGCGCGGGGACAGGCCCTGCACAAACCACTGGCCCGAGCGGGTAGCCGCGATCAGCGCCTGCACATAGTGGATCAGCGCATCGCTGGCGCGCACGCTGGAGACTTCCTGCTGCAGGAACTTCAGCTCGACGGCCGAAGTGAGTGCCGGCAACTGGTTGGCGATGTCGCGGTGGCCTTGGCCGGCCAGCAACTGGAACTCGGCCGCCTGGTCGGGGTAGCCCAGCGAGATGCGCATCAGGAAGCGGTCGAGCTGGCTCTCTGGCAGCGCATAGGTGCCCAGCTGGTCGAGCGGGTTCTGCGTGGCGATGACAAAGAAAGGCTGGGGCAGCGGGCGCGTGGCGCCCTCGACCGTCACCTGTTTTTCTTCCATGGCCTCCAGGAGCGCGCTTTGCGTCTTGGGGCTGGCGCGGTTGATCTCATCGGCCAGCAAAACCTGGGTGAATACGGGGCCGGGATGGAACACAAAGGCCTGCTGCTCGCGCTCATAGACCGACACGCCGGTCAAGTCGCTGGGCATCAGGTCTGCAGTGAATTGCACCCGCGCAAACTGCAGCCCCAAAGTGCGGGCCAGCGCATGCGACAGCGTGGTCTTGCCCACACCTGGTACGTCTTCAATCAGCAGATGTCCTCCCGCCAGCAAACAAGTCAGACAATCCTGAACCTGCGCCGGTTTCCCCACAATCACCGTGTTAAGCTGAGTCAATAATTTTTGTATGGTGTGCTGTGTCTGCATACCAGCACAATAAACGACAAAGGCAGTTAAGGAGACGAAAACTGTGTCCAAGACAGGTTATTTCAGCCACCGTGACTGTTGGCTGCACGACATGGGGCCTGCCCACCCGGAATGCGCTGCTCGCCTGGATGCGATTGAAGACCGCTTGCTGATCACCGGGGTGGGGGATGCGTTGGAGCGGCGCGACGCCCCCAAGGCCAGCATGTCCGATCTGGAACTGGGTCATGAGCGCCTGCATATTGCGTCGATCCGTGGCCTGTCCGAGATGGCGGCCGACAACCAGGCCATCGGCGGCCCGCAAACGCTGATGCTGGACACCGACACCGCCGTCAACGGTGCCACCTGGAATGCCGCGCTGCGCGCCTGCGGCGCGGCGCTGGCTGCCACCGATGCGGTGATCAGCGGCGAGATGGAAAACGCCTTTTGCGCCGTGCGCCCGCCGGGCCACCATGCAACGCGCAAGCAGGCCATGGGCTTTTGTTTTTTCAACAATGTCGCCGTTGCCGCCAAGTATGCGCTGATGCGCCACCAGCTCAAGCGCGTAGCGATTGTCGATTTTGATGTGCACCACGGCAATGGCACCGAAGACATCTGCGCCGGCGACCCGCACATTTTGATGGTGGGCATTTTCCAGCACCCCTTCTACCCGCATTCGGGCGACAAGGACCCGGCGGCCAATATGCTCAATGTGCCGGTGCCAGCCTACACCAAGGGCATGGATATCCGCGAGATCGTCGAGACCTACTGGATCCCGCGCCTCGAGGAATTCAAGCCCGAGATGGTCTTTATCAGCGCAGGCTTTGATGCCCACCGCGAAGACGACATGGGCCAGCTGGGCATGGTCGAGGCCGACTACGCCTGGATCACCCACCGCGTGAAAGACATTGCACGGCGCTTTAGCAAGGGCCGCATCGTCTCCTGTTTGGAAGGCGGCTATGTGATGACGCCGCTGGCGGCCAGCGTGGAAGCCCATATCCGCGTGCTCGCCGATCTGTAAACACCTTTTGAGGACCTGGCCATGACGGACAGCAAGCTGCTGGTGCAGACCCGCGATGCGCGTGGTGTGGTGACCTTGTGCATGAATGATGCGGCGCGCTTCAATGCACTGGGCGATGAGATGCTCGCTGCCTTGCGCGCCGCGCTGGCGGCCATTGCGCAGGATGCCTCCGTACGCGTGGTGGTGCTGGCCGCACAGGGCCGGGCCTTTTGCGCGGGCCACAACCTCAAGGACATGGCCGCCCATCCTGACCGCGCCTGGTACCAGGACCTGTTCAACCGCTGCAGCCAGGTGATGATGGCGATCCAGAAGCTGCCTGTGCCGGTCATTGCGCGCGTGCAGGGAATGGCGACCGCCGCCGGCTGCCAGCTGGTGGCGCAGTGTGACCTGGCCGTTGCCAGCAGCGAGGCGAGCTTTGCCACCAGCGGCATCCAGTACGGCCTGTTCTGCGCCACGCCCAGCGTGCCCCTGGTGCGCAACATGCCCATCAAGCAGGCGATGGAGATGCTGCTGACGGGCGAATTCATCAGCGCCGAGCAGGCGCTGGCCCAGGGCCTGGTCAACCGGGTGGCCGCGCCCGAGCAGCTCGATGCCGAGCTGGCAAAGCTGGTCGCCGCCATCATCAGCAAACCGGCTGCTGCCGTGCGCATGGGCAAGGCCCTCGTCTACCAGCAGCGGGAGCTGGGCATCGAAGCGGCCTACCAGCTGGCCAGCCAGTGCATGGCCTCCAACATGATGGACAGCAATGCGCAGGAAGGCGCGCAGGCCTTTGCGCAAAAGCGCAAGCCGGTCTGGTCTTAGCCCCAGGCTGCGCTCAGCCGCGCGTCCCAGGAACTCTGCCGCTCCTACAAACGGCAGCGCCCTATCGGTGATACGGTACGGAACCAGCATATGCTTGCGCGTATGCTTTTTTTGGACCCTATGAGACCGGCGCATGGATATCTTTGATCGTTTACTACAGGACTTTGAACAGGCCAGCACCTGGCAGGAACTGGCCGTTCTGGTGATTTGCATTGGCCTGGCCTGGCTGCTGACACGCAGTTTTTACCGCCACCGCGACGATGGCAAGCCCTCGGTATGGTTTGGCAAGACGGCCTGGGGCGGGGCGCTGTTCCCGCTGCTGGCGCTGCTGTTCACTGCAGCGGCCCGCATGCTGGTGGAGCACTACCAGCCGGTGTTCTTGCTGCGGCTGGCGGTGCAGATTCTGCTGTCGCTCGCGGTGATCCGCTTGGTGGCCCGGGTGCTGGCCAAGACCTTTCCCAACTCCACCTTGGTGCGCCTGATCGAGCGGATTTTCTCGTGGCTGGCCTGGGGCGTCGCGGTGCTGGGCATCCTGGGTGTGCTGCCGCAGGTGATGGCCCAGCTCGATGCCGTGCAGTTCGCCTTTGGCAAGACGTCGATATCGGTGCTGGAGCTGTTCCAGGGGGCGATATCGGTGGGCATGGTGATGCTGGTGGTGCTGTGGATTTCGACCACCTTCGAGCAGCGCGTGATCGACGATATGGTCAAGGACCTGTCGATGCGCAAGATGGCCGTCAACCTCACGCGCATGCTGCTGATCACGGTCGGCCTGCTGGTGGCGCTGTCGCTGGTGGGGGTCGATCTGACGGCACTGTCGGTGCTGGGCGGTGCCTTCGGGGTCGGCCTGGGCTTTGGCATGCAGAAGATCGCCTCCAACTATGTCAGCGGCTTTCTGGTGCTGATCGAACGCGCCTTGCGCATTGGCGACAACGTGCGCGTTGACGGTTTTGAAGGCCGCATCACCGACATCCGCACGCGCTACACGGTGATTCGCGCATCCAACGGGCGCGAATCGATTGTCCCCAATGAGACCTTGATCACCCAGCGGGTGGAAAACCTCACCGATGCCGACCAGAAGTTCAATCTGACGACCCAGATTGTCGTGGGCGCAGACAGCGATGTCGCGCAGGTGCGCGAGGTCTTGAAGAGCGCCGCACTGGCGCAGGCCCGGGTGCTGGCCAAGCCCGAGCCCTCGGTATTCCTGGTGAATTTCGCGCCCGACGGGCTGGAGTTCAGCCTGAGCTTTTACATCAACGATCCGATGAACGGCCAGGCCAATGTGAAGTCGGCGGTCAATATCGCCGTGCTCGAGGGCTTGCGCGCTGCTAGCATCGAGATTCCGTTCCCGCAACGTGTTTTGCATATCCAGAACAATAGCGGCGGTGCAATACCTGCCAGCCAGGGCTGATGAACCGCCAACTTGTGCGGAAAATGGAGGCTGCTGCGCAGCGATGCGCCGATAATTGGTCGTTATGGCTCGTTTGGTCATAAAAAAGCACGACCGTGCTGTTTTTGTGCGATGATGGCCTGATCCATGCCCATGGCTGAGTGGCCGCGC
Source organism: Comamonas sp. MYb69 (assembly GCF_037479315.1). NCBI lineage: Bacteria > Pseudomonadati > Pseudomonadota > Betaproteobacteria > Burkholderiales > Comamonadaceae > Comamonas > Comamonas sp. MYb69. Next base: position 59,392 of record NZ_JBBGZG010000021.1, on the reverse strand, counting down.
CAACGCGCCGCCACTGGCGCAAACCTATTGAACAACTCAGGAGTCGAGGTTTATGAAAGTACTGGTACCCGTCAAACGCGTGGTGGACTACAACGTCAAGGTGCGCGTCAAGAGCGATGGCTCGGGAGTGGACATTGCGAACGTGAAGATGTCGATGAACCCCTTTGATGAAATCGCGGTGGAAGAGGCCGTGCGTTTGAAGGAAAAGGGTGTGGTCACCGAGATCATCGCCGTGAGCTGCGGTGTGACCCAGTGCCAGGAGACGCTGCGCACGGCGATGGCCATTGGTGCGGACCGCGCCATCCTGGTCGAAACCACCGAGGAGCTGCAGCCGCTGGCCGTTGCCAAGCTCCTGAAGGCCCTGGTCGACAAAGAGCAGCCAGGTCTCGTGATCTGCGGCAAGCAAGCGATTGACGACGACGCCAACCAGACCGGCCAGATGCTGGCAGCGCTCGCTGACCTGCCCCAGGCCACGTTCGCCTCCAAGGTCGAAGTCGCGGGCGACAAAGTCAATGTGACGCGCGAAGTGGACGGCGGTCTGGAGACCCTGTCTCTGTCCATGCCCGCTGTCATCACCACCGACCTGCGTCTGAACGAGCCGCGCTACGTCACCTTGCCCAACATCATGAAGGCCAAGAAAAAGCAGCTCGACACGTTGAAGCCAGAAGACCTGGGTGTGGACGTGAGCCCGCGCCTGAAGACCTTGAAGGTGCAGGAACCCGCCAAGCGCGGCGCCGGCGTGAAGGTGCCCGATGTGGCCACCTTGATCGACAAGCTCAAGAACGAAGCAAAAGTAATCTAAGCCTGCCGCTCAAAGGAATACCAAAATGACCGCACTCGTTATTGCAGAACACGACAACCAAACGATCAAGACCGCCACGCTCAACACCGTCACCGCAGCCCTGGCTTGCGGCGGCGATGTGCATGTGCTGGTAGCAGGCGTTGGCGCAGCTGCTGCAGCCCAGGCCGCAGCCCAGATCGCAGGCGTTGCCAAAGTCATCCTGGCTGACGGCCCGGCGCTGAAAGACGGCTTGGCCGAGAACCTGGCCGCGCAAGTGCTGGCCATTGCTGGCAACTACAGCCACATCCTGGCGCCAGCCACCGCCTCGGGCAAGAACGTGGCGCCACGCGTGGCAGCCAAGCTGGACGTCGCCCAGATCAGCGACATCACCAAGGTGGTGAGCGCCGACACGTTTGAGCGCCCCATCTACGCGGGCAACGCCATTGCCACCGTGCAGTCGATCGATGCGACCAAGGTCATCACCGTGCGCGGCACCGGCTTTGATGCAGCCGCAGCCACCGGCGGCTCGGCTGCGGTCGAGAACGCAGCAGCCGTTGCCGACAGCGGCAAGAGCAGCTTTGTGGGCCGCGAAGTGACCAAGAACGACCGCCCGGAACTCACGGCCGCCAAGATCATCGTCTCCGGTGGCCGCGCGCTGGGCAGCGCCGAGAAGTTCAACGAAGTGATGACCCCGCTGGCCGACAAGCTGGGCGCAGCCATTGGCGCCAGCCGCGCTGCAGTCGACGCGGGCTACGCGCCCAACGACCTGCAAGTGGGCCAGACCGGCAAGATCGTCGCGCCCCAGCTGTATGTGGCAGCGGGCATCTCGGGCGCCATCCAGCACTTGGCCGGCATGAAGGACTCCAAGGTGATCGTGGCGATCAACAAGGACGAAGAAGCGCCGATTTTCAGCGTGGCTGACTATGGCCTGGTGGCTGACCTGTTTGAAGCCGTGCCTGAGATGGCCAGCAAGCTGTAACAACGTGCCAGCAGCCACCCCACGCCGCAACAGCATCCCGCTGACGCTGGGTGTGATGGGCAACGTGGTGGCCGCGAGACGCATCTGAAGGCATCCCCTGGGGGATGCCTTTTTTGTATGCGCGGCGCACCCCCAAAACCACAAGCAACGATAAGACGAGGAGACAACGATGAGCTACAAGGCACCTGTCAAGGACATGCTGTTTGCGATGGAGCACCTGGCCCGCATCGACCAGGTGGCACAGATCCCCGGGTTTGAAGAAGCGGGGCTGGAGACGGCGCAGGCCGTTTTGGAGGAATGTGCACGCTTTAACGAAGAGGTGGTGGCGCCGCTGAATGTGGTGGGCGACCTGCAGCCCTCGACCTGGAAGGATGGCCAGGTCAGCACCACGGCGGGATTCAAGGAGGCCTTTGCGCAGTATGTGCAAGGCGGATGGCAGGGCCTGCAGCACCCGGTGGATGCCGGCGGCCAGGGCTTGCCCAAGACGATTGGCGCAGCCTGTGTGGAGATGCTCAACAGCGCCAACATGAGCTTTGCGCTCTGCCCCTTGCTCACCGATGGCGCGATCGAGGCCTTGCTGACGGCTGGCAGCGATGCGCTGAAAACGACCTACCTGGACAAGCTGGTCTCCGGCCAGTGGACCGGTACGATGAACCTGACCGAGCCGCAGGCCGGCTCGGACCTGGCGCTGGTGCGCACGCGTGCCGAGCGGCAGGGCGATGGCAGCTACCAGGTCTTTGGCACCAAGATCTTCATCACCTATGGTGAGCACGACATGGCCGAGAACATCGTGCACCTGGTGCTGGCCCGGGTGGCCGGCGCGCCCGATGGCGTCAAGGGCATCAGCCTGTTTGTGGTGCCCAAGTTCCTCGTCAATGCCGATGGCACGCTGGGTGCGCGCAACGATGTGCACTGCGTGAGCATCGAGCACAAGCTGGGCATCAAGGCCTCCCCCACCTGCGTGCTGCAGTATGGCGACCAGGGCGGCGCCACCGGCTTTTTGGTGGGCGAAGAGAACCGGGGTCTGGAGTACATGTTCATCATGATGAACGCGGCCCGCTATGCCGTGGGCCTGCAGGGCGTGGCCATTGCCGAGCGGGCCTACCAGCAGGCCGCCGCCTTTGCCAAGGAGCGTGTGCAAAGCCGCCCGGTTGATGGCAGTGTGGCCGGCAGCGCCACCATCATCCACCACCCCGATGTGCGCCGCATGCTGATGACCATGCGCGCCTACACCGAAGGCTGCCGCGCGATGGCCTTGACGGCCGCTGCCGCCTTTGATGCCGCCCATGCCCATCCCGACCAGCAGGTGCGCCAGGACAACCAGGCTTTCTACGAATTCATGGTGCCGCTCATCAAGGGCTACAGCACGGAGATGAGCCAGGAGGTGACCAGCCTGGGCGTGCAGGTGCACGGCGGCATGGGCTTTATCGAGGAGACGGGTGCTGCCCAGCACTACCGCGACGCCAAGATCCTGACCATCTACGAAGGCACCACCGCCATCCAGGCCAATGACCTGGTGGGCCGCAAGACCGCGCGCGATGGCGGCCAGGCAGCGCGTGGCATCGCCAGCCAGATTGCGCAGACCGAGCAGGCCTTGAAGGCCAGCAGCTCGGGCTCAGCCCAGGCGTTTGCACGCGCACTGGCGCAGGCACGGCAGGACTTTCTGGCGGTGGTCGACTACGTGGTGGCGGGCAGCAAGACCGCGCCCAATGATGTGTTTGCGGCAAGCGTGCCGTACCTGATGCTGGCAGGCAATCTGGTAGCAGGCTGGCAGATGGGCCGGGCCTTGCTGGCGGCCGAGCAGCAACTGAGCCAAGGCGCGGGCGACAAGGCGTTTCTCGAAGCCAAGGTGACAACCGCGCATTTCTATGCCACGCATATTTTGGTAAAAACCTCGGCATTGCGCGAAGAAGTTCTGCATGGTGCGGCCCCGGTGATGGCGCTGCCGCAGGACAGTTTCTGAGCGCCATGCCCCCCATCTGAAGCCCCTCTCGCGCCTTGGCCAAGGCGCCTGGAGTCTGCGCCGCCCCAGCAGCGCAGAAGGCTTTTGCCATTTGAAGGAGACCTTGTATGTCCAAGCTTCCCGGCGCGTTGCAGAACGTGCCTTTTCCGGTCATCGGCTCGCCGCTGTTCATCGTGAGCAACCCCCAGTTGCTGATTGCGCAGTGCAAGGCCGGTATCGTCGGCTCCATGCCCGCGCTCAATGCCCGCCCGGCCGAGCAGCTCGATGACTGGCTGGCCGAAATCACCGAAACCCTGGCGGCACACAACCGCGCCCACCCTGACCAGCCCGCTGCGCCGTTTGCGATCAACCAGATCGTGCACCGGACCAATGAGCGCCTGGAGCATGACATGGCGCTGTGCGAAAAGTACAAGGTGCCCATTTTGATCACCTCGCTGGGTGCGCGTGAGGATGTGTTCCAGGCCGCCCATTCCTGGGGTGGTGTGGTGATGCATGACATCATCAACAACAGCTTTGCCCACAAGGCCATCGACAAGGGCGCCGATGGCCTGATCGCCGTGGCCGCTGGTGCCGGTGGCCATGCGGGCATCAAGAGCCCGTTTGCGCTGGTGCAGGAAATCCGCGAATGGTTTGACGGCCCGCTGGCCTTGTCGGGCAGCATTGCGCATGGCCGTGCCGTGCTGGCCGCCCAGGCCATGGGCGCCGACTTTGCCTATATCGGCTCGGCCTTTATCGCCACCGACGAGGCGCGTGCGGTGGAAGAGTACAAGCAGATGATCGTCAACTCCAACTCGGACGACATCATCTACAGCAACCTCTTCACCGGCGTGCACGGCAACTACCTGAGCCCCTCGATCCGCGCTGCCGGCATGGATCCGGACAACCTGCCGGTCTCCGACCCCAGCTCGATGAGCTTTGGCAAGGACCGCAAGGCCTGGAAAGACATCTGGGGCAGTGGCCAGGGCATTGGCGCCGTCAAGCAGGTGGTGCCCGCTGCCGAGCTGGTGGCCCGGCTCAAGCGCGAGTACTTTGAGGCCCGCGATGCGCTGCTGGCCAGCAGCCCGAGCCGCGCAACGGCCCCTGCACAGGCGGCGTAACGCGCAGATACCAACACCGGCCGCCGAGGCTGAACTTTGGCCCTGCGGCGCTGTCCAACGGCGCTTGACGGCTACGGTGTGATGCGATGGAGAATCTGTTTTTTGCCCAAGGGCCCGCCCAGCCGCTGCAGCGCCGCCGCTGCCTGGTGTGGGCGGCCGCTGGCTTGGTGGCTGGCGCAGGCTTTGCGACCACGGCGGCACAGGCTGCCGATACCCCACTACCTGCTGGCGCGCGCAGCATCAGCATCAGCCAGGCACAGCTGCAGCAGGCCGTCGCTGCCAAGTTTCCACTGGCCCGCTCCTGGCAGGGCATGGTCGTCATCCAGCTGCAAAAGCCCAGTGTGCAATTGCTGGCAGCCAGCAACAGCCTGCGCGCCGCCTTCGATATCTGGGTGACCGAGAAGCTGATGGGCAACGAATACCCCGGCCAGATGACCCTGGACTTTGGCCTGACCTTCCAGGATGCCGATGCCAGCATCCGCCTGCACAACGTGCATGTGCAGCAGCTGCAGATGCAGGGCGTGCCCGCTGCCTACCAGGGCATGTTCCAGACCTATGCACCCCGCCTGGCCGAGCAGGTATTGCAAGGCCTGCTGGTCTATGAGCTGCCCGCCAGCCAGCGCATGCTGCTGCAAGGCCTGGGCTATACGGTGGAGCGCATGGAGGTGCAGGAGCAAGGCCTGCGCATTGTGCTGGCGCCCAAAACGGCCACTGCTGCGCCAGCGCGTTAGGCCAGCGTGTAGGGATAGTGGACGGATAGGCCCGGCGCCAGTTGCTCCATCAGCGCCAAGGCTTGCAGCGCCACATCCTGCCCCTGGTCCAGCCCCTGGTCTTGCGCCGCTTCCAGCTGGGCCATCAGATCGGCCAGTTGCAGCCATTGCCCGGCATCGATGCCCAGCGGTTGGGGCAGGGCATCAGGCCCGGCACTGTGGTCCAGAAAGGCAACGGCCTGCTGCTGGTCACGGCTCAGCAACCAGGCATCGCCGCTGCCCGAGCAGGCAAACACCCACCAGTCTTGGCCCAGCTTGGCCAGCGGGGCATCGCGCCCCCAGGTTTCCTGGGCAGCGGCCAGGTGGTCCAGCAGCACAAAATCGCCGGCGATCTCGGTCGTGGGCAGGCCATGGCCGGGCATCAGGCCAGGCACCACAGCAGGCCAGGGGCTGCCGGGCCAGAGCCGCTCGGCAATGGCGGCCGGGGCTTGCAGCGCCAGCATCTCAGTCGTTGCCTTCATTGCGGGCGGGCGATTTGCCGGTCAAGCGGTCCTTGATGGTCAGCACCCGGGTGACGGCGCTGCCCATGCCCATCAGCTGCAGGGCGGTGTCGGGGTTGAGGCGCTGCACATCGTCAAACCAGGTCATCAGTTTGTCGATCAGGTCGTACATCTCCTGCATGCGCTGCTGGGCGTACTGCTCGTCGGCGGAATGGGTTTCCTGCAGCAGGGCGGAGCGCAGCATCGACTGCGTGGGTTCGATCTCGCGGCGGCGGCGCTCTTCGGCCAGGGTGCGGAAGATCTCCCAGACATCGGCCGGCGCTTCAAAGTATTCGCGCCGGTCGCCTGGCTGGTGGCGCATATGCACCAGGCGCCAGGATTGCAGCTCCTTCAAGCCCATGCTGACATTGGAGCGCGAGAACGACAGGCCCTCGGCAATCTCGTCGGCATTGATCGGCTGGGGCGAGAGAAAGATCAGCGCATAGATCTGGCCCACGGTGCGGTTGATGCCCCAGCGGCTGCCCATCTCGCCAAAATGTGACACGAATTGGCGGGTGAGCTCGGGCAGCGGGGTGGGGGCTTGTTTCATGGCGCTGATTATCGGTTTTTTCTGGAAAAGCTGAAACGCCAGGCTGCGATGGCCTGGAGCGCAGCCCACCGCGCTTTGTAAAGACGGCATATTTCGCTCGGTCCTCGGGGCCGCCCCGTCAACGCAGGCAGAAACAACGGCGTTACATATGGAGTGGCACTGCGCGCGCGGTGCCACACCCTTGTCAGAACATTGCCAGCCTGCTTTGCAATGGCTTGCCCATTGCGGGGCCGCTGGCCAGAGACTATCTTGCCTACCACAACAACCCATAACAAACGAAATCTGTGGCTGGACATGACCAAAGGGGCTTGCTGTGCTGCCATTGTCTGGCACCACCTGGCTTTCTACGGCCCGATGTCGGATGTCGCAGCGCAAGTCACCCCCGGCATCATTGACTGGCTGGCGGAATATGCGCGCATTGCCGTGCAGATTTTCCTGGTCATGGGCGGCTTTCTGTCGGCGGCCAGCCTGGCCCCGCAAGGTGTGGCCCGCTTTGGCAGCCCGCTGGCCAAGATCGGCCAGCGCGCGCTACGCCTGCTCGCGCCTTATTCCGTCGCGCTGTTGCTGGCTGTGTTCATCGCAGCGCTGGTGCGGCCCTGGTTTGCCCATGAATCCGTACCCGCCGAGCCTACCTGGCAGCAGCTGATCGCCAATGCGCTGATGCTGCAGGACATCAGCGGCGAAGATGCGCTGTCGGCCGGTGTCTGGTATGTGGCGATCGATTTTCAGCTGTTCGCCGCCGTCACCTTGCTGTTTGCATGGAGCCGCCGCTGGGCCCGCCAATGGCTGGGCCTGCAACTGGGCCAGTGGGTCGTGCTGGCGCTCACGGCCTTGTCGCTCCTGGTGTTCAACCGCCACAGCGAGCTGGACATGTGGTTTGTCTACTTTATCGGTGCCTATGGCATGGGCATGCTGGCTTTCTGGGGCAGCCAAAGCGCCAAACCCTGGTCCTGGACGGCCTGCCTGCTCGCTTTTGGCCTCGTGTCACTGGAAGTGGATTTCCGCCTGCGCATTGCGGTGGCGCTGTGCGGCGCCGTCGCGCTGCTGTGGCTGATGCGCCTGCCGGCAGACAGCCGCCTGGTCGACTGGCTGGGCCGCCAGGCGCCCGTGCGCTGGCTGCAGTCGCTGGGCCAAATGGGCTACTCGGTGTTTCTGGTGCACTTTTCCATCGTGGTGCTGTGCAACGCGGTGGTCTCGCATGTCTGGCCGAGCCAGCCCTGGCTGAACTGGCTGGGCATGGGTCTGGCCTTTGCGCTGTCGCTGCTGGCCGGGCGCGCGCTCTACCTGGGGGTGGAGGCGCGTACGCCCAGCTTGCGCTCTGTTGCCCGCTGGGAGCTGGGCCTGGTCGGGGGCGGCCTGCTGGTGACCCTGGTGGGGGCGCGCTTGTCGATGTAGGCAGGCCCTTGCCGGCGCTTGTCGGTTGGCCGCTCAGCGGTGCAGATCGCCGGCGCGCTCGGGCTGGTAGCTGATGCCGGTCACACGCACGGTCATGGTCTTTCCGCCCACGGACGGCCAGGCCAGCTCATCGCCAATCGCCAGGCCCAGCAGCGCACTGCCCACGGGTGCAAATACCGAAATCTTGCTGCTCGTGTCGTCCAGGTCCTTGGGGTAGACCAAGGTCAGCTGGAACTGCTTGCCCGATTCGGCAATGTCAAAGTTCACGGTGGAGTTCATCGTCACCACATCCGGCGGAATATCGCTGGGCTCCACGATATCGGCGCGGGCAATCTCGGCCTCCAGATCCGCCTTGCCGGGGAAGGCACTGGCCGGCATGGCCTCCAGCAGCGCTTCCAGGCGGTCCACATCCAGGGATGACAGGATGAGTTGGGGTTTGCGAGACATGAAAACTTCCTCCGGAGTATGTAATCCCCGAATGTAGGCCATGGCCCATTTCGCACCAAAACGGTGCGAATAGCCCTGGTGTGCGCGGCGCTTGCAGAGGCTGCCGGGATGGCGGACAATGCATGAAATACTGTATATAAAAACAGTCATCATCCGTTAGTATGCCTGCCCGCCATCCCTCCATCCACACCGTTGACACTGCCCCGCTAGACGACCCGCAGGCCCTGCAGCGCTGCGCGGACGACCTGGATGGGCCTGTGCCAGTGCGCGTGCCGCTGCCGGTGGCCCGCAAGGGGCGCGGTGCGGTCGGTGTACCCCGCCACCGTTTTGCCAGCGATGTGCGGGAATGGGCTGACGATGGCTGGACCCCTGCAGCCGCTGAGGCGCCTGTGGCTGGCGATGCAGATCTGAACCTGGAAGAAGGCGCCTGGTGGCAGCAGGACGCCGAGAGCCTGCCGACCCAGGTGCACGAGGAGCAGGCACGCAGCGCGATCCAGAAAAACGACTCACCCGATATCTTCTTTGATCACTCGGTCAACCCCTACCGGGGCTGCGAGCATGGCTGCATCTACTGCTATGCCAGGCCCTACCACAGCTACCTGAACCTCTCGCCGGGGCTGGATTTTGAAACCCAGCTGTTTGCCAAGACCAATATTGCCCAGGTGCTCAAGGCCGAGATCAGCCGCCCGCGCTACCAGCCGGCCTCGCTCAATATCGGCTCCGCCACCGATTGCTACCAGCCGATTGAGCGGGAACTGGGCCTGACGCGGCAGTTGATCCAGGTGCTCAGCGAGGCCGAGCACCCGTTCTCGCTGATCACCAAGAGCAGCGCGGTGGAGCGCGATACCGACCTGATTGCCGCAGCGGCGCGCAAGAACGCCGCGGCCGTCTACATCACGATCACCAGTCTGGACCCACAGCTGACCCGCCTGCTCGAGCCCCGGGCTGCGGCGCCGCACCGGCGGCTGCGCACGATACGCCGGCTGACGGAGGCCGGCATTCCGGTCGGGGTGAGCGTGGCGCCGCATATTCCGTTTTTGACCGAAGACATGGAAGAGGTGCTGGCAGCCGCGCGCGAGGCCGGCGCCACCACCGCCTTCTACACCGTGCTGCGCCTGCCCTGGGAACTCAATGGCGTGTTCCAGCAGTGGCTGCAGGCCCATTACCCACAGCGCGCCGCCCGGGTGATGCAGCGGGTGCGCGACCTGCACCAGATCAGCGAGGCCGACCGGCTGCGCGGCAAGAGCTATGACAGCCAGTCCTTCAGCCGCATGAAGGGCCAGGGCCTGTGGGCGGACCTGGTGCGCCAGCGCTTTGTGCGGGCCTGCGCGCAGCTGGGCTATGGGCGCGAGCGGCAGGAGATGGACTGGCGCGGTTTTGAGGCCTGGCGCGCGCAACAGGTGCAGCAGGCCGTGCGCCAGGGAGGCGCCGCGCAGGCGCCGCACCCTGGGCAGGGAAACCTGTTTTAGCCGCGCTTGCGTGCAGCAGCGACCGTGGTCGGCGGCTGCGCTGCAACGCTTGCCGGCACAGAAGCAGACGCCAGCTGCGCCAAAGTGGCAGGTGGCGCAGAGCGGCCCTTGCAGCTGGCAAAAATATCCAGATCGGCCTGGTGCAGCGCGGTCTGCACATCGGTCAGGCCCAGCATCGAGTGGAACAGGTTGTCATGGCTGATGCGGGCCGTGCCCACGGCCTGCTGCAGGCAGCTGGTGCTCATGCCCATGCGTTGCTGCATGGCGGGCGAGAGCCAGGTGATCCAGGGCACATGCTTTTGCACATCGGGGGCGACGGAATAGGGTAGGCCGTGCAGGTAGATATTGTTCTCGCCCAGCGACTCGCCATGGTCGGCCACATACATCATGGCCGTGGGCTGGCGCTGGCCCTTGCTGGCCAGCCAGTCGATCAGGCCGCCGAGCATGCGGTCGGTGGCGACGACGCTGTTGTCATAGGCGTTGATCAGCGAGGCGCGGTCGCAGGCCTGCAGATTGACGTTGTTGCACTCGGGGCTGAAGCGCTTGTCCTGGCCCAGCGAGCGCTTGAAATAGGCCGGGCCATGGCTGCCCATCTGGTGCAGCACGACGACCACGCCTTTGGCGCGCTGCTCGGCGGGCAGCGCATTGATGCGCTCATCGAGGCCTTCGAGCAAGGCCATGTCCACGCATTCGCCGTCCTGGCACAGCGCCTTGCGGGCCGCAGCGGGCAGGTCGGTCTCGGTGTTGGCGTTGTGCACGCGGGCGCAAACGCCCTTGCAGCCCGATTGGTTTTCGACCCAGAGGACGGCCAGGCCAGCGCGCTGCAGCACATCGAGCAGGTTTTCATAGGATTTACCGCTGTCCTGGCTGCTGCGCCCCAGGTGGGAGAACATGCAGGGCACCGACACGGCGGTGCTGGTGCCGCAGGACCAGGCATTGGTGGCCACGGCCAGGTCCTGGCGGGCGGACAGCAAAGGCGTCGTGGGGCGCCCATAGCCATTGGTGCCAAAATTGCCGGCGCGGCCGGTCTCGCCGACGACCAGCGCATAGATCGGGAAGCTGGTCTGGCCGGCATAGCTGGCCCCCAGCTTGGCATCTTCGCCAATCGGGTAGAGCGTGGTGTCGCGGTGCTGGATTTGCTGGGCCACCAGGTTGCCAGCGGCATAGACGGTGGACAGCGGGTTCATCATGTAGCGCAGGCTGGTGTGGTTGCGCATGGCCGACGAGATGGGGCGAAAACCCGCCATCACGACGACCACCATGACCAGCACGGCCAGCAGCACCATGCCCAGCTGCTTGAGCACCGGGCGCCAGCCTGGGCGCTGGGCCAGGGTCTGGCGCCAGATCCACCAGGTCGGGGGAATCGCGATGGCGCCCACGGTAACCACCAGGCTCCAGTGCAGCAGGTCGGCCGCTTCCTTCACATCGGTCTGCAGCACATTGGTGAGCATTGAGGCATCAATGGCGATGCCGTAGTTCAGCATGAAGCAGGCGGCAAAGGCGGCGACCCAGCACAGCGCGATCATCACCGGCTTGGCGGCCCGGCCCCAGCTGATCAGGGTCAACAGCGCCCAGCAGGCGCAGGCAATGGCCAGACCCAGGCTCAGCCCCAGGACCCACTGCTGCGTGCTGCTCAGCCCGTCTGCCTGCGAGATCGTCTTCCACAAGGCCAGATTGCCCACACTGGCCAGCCAGAGGCTGACAACCAGGCTCCACAGCCACACGGGCCGCGCGGGCGGCTGCGAGGTGCTGGTGGCCAGATCGGCGCTGAAGGGCAGATGGCCGTCGGATGGGGAGGGTGCGGTGGCTGCAGGCTGGGCGGCAGCGCCGCGGCGCGTGACGGCCTTGCCTGTGGGGGTGATAAACCGGGCAAAGAAATTCATCCCGCCATGGTCGGCAGGCAAGCTTAACAAGTGATTAATATGACAAAACCATAAAAAAACCCGCCGAAGCGGGTTTTTGGGGAGCAGTGCTGGCGCAGGCAGTGCCTGGCCGCTGCGATCAGCGCTTGCCGATAGGCTGCACGTCGCGGGCCACCGAGCCGGTGTACAGCTGGCGTGGACGGCCAATCTTGTACTCGGGATCGGCCATTTGCTCGTTGAGCTGGGCGATCCAGCCGACGGTGCGGGCCAGTGCGAAGATGCCGGTGAACAGCTTCACAGGGATGCCGATGGCGCGTTGCACGATGCCCGAGTAGAAGTCCACGTTCGGGTACAGCTTGCGCGAGACGAAGTAGTCGTCTTCCAGAGCGATCTTCTCGACTTGCTTGGCCAGGGCGAACAGCGGATCGTTTTCCAGGCCCAGTTCGGCCAGGATCTCGTTGCAGGTTTCCTGCATCAGCTTGGCGCGTGGGTCGTAGTTCTTGTAGACGCGGTGGCCAAAGCCCATCAGCTTGACGCCGCTGGACTTGTCCTTGACCTGCTCCATGAACTCACCGACCTTGGCGATGCCGCCGTTGGCCTGGATGTTTTCCAGCATGTTCAGACAGGCTTCGTTGGCGCCGCCGTGGGCAGGGCCCCAAAGGCATGCCACACCAGCGGAGATGGCTGCAAACGGGTTCGTGCCCGAGGAGCCGCACAGGCGCACGGTCGAGGTCGACGCGTTTTGCTCGTGGTCTGCGTGCAGGATGAAGATGCGGTCGAGCGCGCGCTCCACCACCGGGTTCACCACATACTCTTCGCAAGGGTTGCCGAACATCATGCGCAGGAAGTTGCCTGCGTAGGACAGGTCGTTCTTCGGGTACATGTAGGGCTGGCCCGTGCCGTACTTGTAAGCCATGGCCACCAGGGTCGGCAGCTTGGCGATCAAGCGGATCGCCGCAATGTTGCGGTGCTCGGGGTTGGTGATGTCGGTGCTGTCGTGGTAGAAGGCCGACATGCCGCCCACCAGGCCCGTCAGAACGGCCATGGGGTGCGCATCGCGGCGGAAACCACGCAGGAAGAACTGCATCTGCTCGTTGACCATGGTGTGCTTGGTCACCGTGTCTTCGAACTCGGCCTTCTGCGTTGCATTGGGCAGCTCGCCGTACAGCAGCAGGTAGCAGGTTTCGAGGTAGTTGCAGTTCTTGGCCAGCTGCTCGATCGGGTAGCCGCGGTACAGCAGCTCGCCCTTGTCACCATCGATATAGGTGATGGCCGACTGGCAGGCAGCCGTCGAGAGGAAACCGGGGTCGTACGTGAACATGCCGGTCTGCGCGTACAGCTTGCGGATGTCGATGACATCCGGGCCGATCGAGCCCTGGTAAACCGGAAGGTCTACGCTTGCTGCGCCGTTGCTAAACGATAGCGTGGCTTTGTTGTCTGCTAGTTTCATAAAACTGGTTCCTTCTCGAGTTAGTCCGCAAGAGATGCACGTGGTTTTCGGCTGCGCAGCATCTCCAGCACTTCATGAACATCTGGCGTGTCGAGGTCGCCTGTTGGTTCCTTGCGCCTGAGCATCAAGTCCAGCAGGTCGTTGTCCGACAGGTTCATCAAAGTGGTCAGCCCTTGCGCCTGGCGGACATTCAGGCTTGCTCCGTATGTGCGGAAGAACTGCTCGACGAAGATGTCGTTCTCCACCAGGCCTCGGCGACTACGCCAGCGCAGCAGATCGCGCGCACGTTCATCCAGCAGTTCGTTTTCCATCATTGCTCAATCTGGTTCTTACACCGCACGGCGAACCATCAGTTCCTTGATCTTGCCAATCGCCTTCGTGGGGTTGAGGTGCTTGGGGCACACATCCACGCAGTTCATGATGGTGTGGCAACGGAACAGACGGTAGGGGTCTTCCAGGTTGTCCAGGCGCTCACCGGTGTGGTCATCGCGGCTGTCGGCGATGAAGCGGTAGGCCTGCAGCAAACCGGCGGGGCCCACGAACTTGTCGGGGTTCCACCAGAAAGAGGGGCAGCTGGTCGAGCAGCTGGCGCACAGAATGCACTCGTACAGGCCGTTGAGCTCTTCGCGCTCTTCGGGGGACTGCAGGCGCTCCTTCTCGTTGGCGACAAAGCTGTCAGCCATCAGGTAGGGCTTGATCGAGTGGTACTGCTTGAAGAACTGGGTCATGTCCACGATCAGGTCGCGGATCACGGGCAGACCGGGCAGGGGCTTCAAGACGATGTCACCCTTGAGGGTGTTCATGTTCGTCAGGCACGCCAGGCCGTTCTTGCCGTTGATGTTCATCGCGTCCGAACCGCACACGCCTTCGCGGCAGGAGCGGCGGAACGAGATCGATGGATCGAGTTCCTTGAGCTTGACCAGGGCGTCCAGCAGCATGCGCTCATGACCGTCGAGCTCCACCTCCACGGTTTGCATGTACGGCTTGGCATCTTTATCGGGATCGTAGCGATAGATTTTGAAAGTACGCTTCATTTTGGGATGTTCTTTCGTGGGCTGCGTGGATTTAGAAGGTACGGACCTTGGGCGGTACCGACGGCACGGTCAGCGGCTTGAGTTGCACTGGCTTGTACTCCAGGCTGTTGGCAGCGCTGTACCACAGGGTGTGCTTGAGCCAGTCGATGTCATTGCGGCCCAGTGGGTACTTGGGATCATCAGCGGGGTGCTCGTAGTCATCCACGGTGTGGGCGCCACGGCATTCCTTGCGGGCGGCGGCCGAGACCATCGTGGCCTGTGCCACTTCGATCAGGTTGGCCACTTCCAGCGCTTCCATGCGGGCGGTGTTCCAGACCTTGGACTTGTCCTTCAGGGTCACGCCACCGACGCGGGCGCGGATGTCGGCGATCTTCTGGACGCCTTCGTCCATGCTCTTTTGCGTGCGGAACACACCGGCGTGCAGCTGCATGCAGGCGCGGATGTCGTTGGCCACGTCTTGTGCGTACTCGCCGCTGGTCGACTCGTCGAGCTTGTTCAGACGCGACAGCGAGAAGTCCGAGGCGTTGTCGGGCATGGGCTTGAATTCGCCGTAGCCATTGACGTAGTTGACGATGTGCTTGCCGGCCGACTTGCCAAAGACCAGCAGGTCCAGCAGCGAGTTCGTGCCCAGGCGGTTGGCGCCGTGCACCGACACGCATGAGCATTCGCCCACTGCGTAGAGACCGTTGACGACCTTGTTCTCTTCACCATCCCAGACAACGACCTGGCCGTTGATGTTGGTGGGGATGCCGCCCATCTGGTAGTGGATGGTGGGCACCACGGGAATCGGTTCCTTGGTGATGTCCACGTTGGCGAAGTTGTGGCCGATTTCTTCCACCGAAGGCAGGCGCTTGCGAATGGTTTCTGCACCCAGGTGGGTCATGTCCAGCAGGATGTAGTCCTTGTTCGGACCGCAGCCACGGCCTTCCTTGATTTCCTGGTCCATCGAGCGCGACACGAAGTCGCGTGGCGCCAGATCCTTCAGGGTCGGCGCATAGCGCTCCATGAAACGCTCGCCATCGCTGTTGCGCAGGATAGCGCCTTCACCGCGGCAGCCTTCGGTCAGCAGCACGCCCGCGCCGGCCACGCCGGTGGGGTGGAACTGCCAGAACTCCATGTCCTGCAGCGGAATGCCTGCACGTGCAGCCATACCCAGGCCGTCGCCGGTGTTGATGAAGGCATTGGTCGATGCCTGGAAAATGCGGCCTGCGCCGCCGGTGGCCAGCAGCACGGCCTTGGCGTGCAGCTCGTACAGGTCGCCGGTTTCCAGCTCGATGGCGGTCACGCCGATCACATCACCGGATTCGTCACGGATCAGGTCGAGGGCCATCCACTCGACGAAGAAGTTGGTCTTGGACTTGACGTTTTGCTGGTAGAGCGTGTGCAGCATCGCGTGGCCGGTACGGTCAGCCGCTGCGCAAGCGCGTTGCACGGGTTTTTCGCCATGGTTGGCGGTGTGGCCGCCGAAGGGGCGCTGGTAGATCGTGCCATCGGGGTTGCGGTCGAAAGGCATGCCGAAGTGTTCCAGCTCGTACACCACCTTGGGTGCTTCGCGGCACATGAACTCGATCGCATCCTGGTCACCGAGCCAGTCCGAGCCCTTGATGGTGTCGTAGAAGTGCCATTCCCAGTTGTCGGGCGACATGTTGCCCAGCGAGGCGGACACGCCACCTTGCGCTGCCACGGTGTGCGAGCGGGTGGGGAAAACCTTGGACAAGGCAGCCACGGACAGGCCAGCCTTGGACAGTTCCAGCGCAGCGCGCAGACCGGAGCCGCCTGCGCCGATGATGACGACATCAAACTTGCGCTTGGTGATGTTCTCTTTTGTATAGCTCATTGTTCTCTTTCAATCGCGGGTATCACAGACGCCACAGAACCTGCAGGCCCCAGCCGAGGCAGCCCACCAGCCAGACCAGCACAAAAATCTGCAGCACCAGGCGCAGGCCGACGGGCTGGACGTAGTCCATGAGGATTTCACGCATGCCCACCCAGGCGTGGTAGGCCAAGGCCACCAGGGTGCCCACGGTGATGAACTTCATCCACTGGTGGGAGAAGATGCCTGCCCACTGCTCGTAGCCGATAGGGCCCTTGATCATCAGCACCTGGACCAGCAGGGCCACGGTGAACAAGGCCATCAGCAAGCCGGTGATGCGCTGGGCCAGCCAGTCGCGCAAACCGTAGTGCGCACCGGTCACGACGCGTTTGGAGCCGTAATTGACGGACATGGGGAATCCTTTCTTATTTATCAGTAAATGCAGTCGCGGGCGATCAGTACAGGCCAAACAGCTTGGCACCCAGGATGGCGGTCAGCGCCAGGCTGATGGCAAAGCAGACGATGGCCGAGCTCTTGCCGAATTCTTTGTTGACCGACTTGTGCGAGACATCCATCCAGATGTGGCGCAGGCCAGCGCAGAAGTGGTGCAGGTAGGCCCAGATGAGCGCCAGCACGGCCAGCTTGATGAACCAGCCCGCAAAGATGCCGGCGCCGGTGTTGAAGGCGGCCGTGAAGCGGGCGTAGGAGAATTCGGAGGAGATCGAGGTGTCGAGCAGCCAGACCACAAAGGGCAGCAGGAAGAACATCACCAGGCCGCTGGCGCGGTGCAGGATCGACAGGATGGCTGCCACCGGGAAACGGTAGCCCGGCAGGTCCGTCAGCATGTTGATATTGCGAAACTCAGGCCGCTTCTTCGTGGTATCTGTCATGGTGTGAAATCTTTCGTGGATGTAACTGCTATGTAATCGCTAGGCTCAAACCTGCAAAATTTTATTGCAATGCAGCGCGCAGGTCTAAGGGTTTCTCTTTAACCCCGTGGTGACTACTCAGACTTGACCGGTGCATTAGCTCAGGGTATTGCTGTAATGGTGGGTGTCCGTCCGATAAAGACCTCGTCGTAATTCCATGGGAACATCGTTATAGGTGTAAGCGACGCGCTCGACGCTCAGCAGGGGGGTCTGGCCGTCGATATCGAGCAATTGGGCCTGTGCCGCATCGGGCAGCACGGCGCGCAGTTTTTCCTGGGCGCGCACCATGCGCACGCCGTACTCCACCTCGAACATTGCGTAGGTGGCGCCGGGGTAGTCGCGCATCTGCTCGGCCGTCAGGCCCTTGAAGCTGCTGCTGGGCAGCCAGATGTCTTCGACAATCGTGGGAATGCCGGCAAACACCAGCACGCGGCGCACATGGATCAGCGACTCGCCCGTGGGCACCTGCAGCAGCTTGCAGATCTCGCTGGCGCCCTTGATGCTGCGGCAGGAGATGATGTTGCGCTGCGCCGGACCTTCTTCGTTGCGGTCACCGCTGTCCGGAAGGAGACGCAAGAAGCGGTACTGCACATTGCGCTCGGCATGGGTGGCGACAAAGGTGCCCTTGCCCTGGCGGCGCAGCAGCAGGTTGTCGGCAGCCAGCTCGTCGATGGCCTTGCGCACGGTGCCCTGGCTGACGCGGTAGCGGGCGGCCAGCTCCATCTCGCTGGGGATCATCTCGCCCGGTTTCCAGGCGCCAGCCTCCAGGCTTTGCAGGATCAGGCCCTTGATTTGTTGGTAGAGGGGGCTGAATGCCGGGGTCGCACCACCCACGCTGTCGCCAGCGGACGTGATTCCGGTGTCGTTTGCATTGGGGGTGGAAGATGTCATGCGCTTGTCTTGGGAGAGATTCAATCTCTCGGGTGTCACAGTGGATGTGACATCCAACGGTTCAAATTTACAGCGCGCATTGTATAGCGCATCAGGGGTCAATCATATCTTATATAAGACATAAGACAAATTGACTGAGTGATCTGTTCAAGAGTACACTTATGCGCTGTTTACAGACCTGCCATCGGGGAATCCCGATCGCTGATTCCAGTCGTTTGACACCCTCTCCGATGCTGGCCTGCTTGGACACCTCATTTCTATTTTCTGGAGTTTTCCCATGAGCAAGAAGCCCGTACGTGTCGCCGTTACCGGTGCCGCTGGTCAAATCGGTTATGCCCTGTTGTTCCGCATCGCTTCGGGCGAAATGCTGGGCAAGGACCAGCCTGTCATCCTGCAACTGCTGGAAATTCCTGACGAGAAGGCACAGAACGCGCTCAAGGGCGTGATCATGGAGCTGGAAGACTGCGCTTTCCCTCTGGTGGCCAGTATCGAAGCCCACAGCGACCCGCTGCAAGCCTTCAAGGACACCGACTACGCACTGCTCGTGGGTGCCCGTCCTCGCGGCCCAGGCATGGAGCGTGCTGACCTGCTGGCTGCCAATGCCCAGATCTTCACCGCCCAAGGCAAGGCCCTGAACGCTGTCGCTTCGCGCAACGTCAAGGTGCTGGTGGTCGGCAACCCTGCCAACACCAATGCCTACATCGCGATGAAGTCGGCTCCCGACCTGCCAGCGAAGAACTTCACCGCCATGCTGCGTCTGGACCACAACCGCGCTGCCTCGCAACTGGCTGCCAAGGCTGGCTTCAAGGTCGGCGACATCCGCAAGCTGACCGTCTGGGGCAACCACTCGCCCACCATGTACGCTGACTACCGCTTCGCGACCGTGGACGGCAAGTCGGTCAAGGACGCAATCAACGACCAGACCTGGAACAAGGACGTGTTCCTGCCAACCGTGGGCAAGCGTGGCGCCGCCATCATTGCTGCACGCGGCCTGTCGTCGGCTGCATCGGCTGCCAACGCCGCCATCGACCACATGCGTGACTGGGCCCTGGGCTCGGCTGGCGAATGGGTGACCATGGGCGTGCCTTCGAACGGCGAATACGGCATCCCAGCGGGCATCATCTTCGGCTTCCCAGTGACCACCGAAAACGGCGAATACAAGATCGTCGAAGGTCTGGAGATCGACGCGTTCTCGCAAGAATGCATCGACAAGACCCTGGCTGAGCTGCAAGGCGAGCAAGACGGCGTCAAGCACCTGCTGTAATCCAAGGCCGACCCGCATGCTTGCATGGAATGCCCAGCTCTACAGCCGGTTCGAGGACGAGCGCACGCGCCCGGCCGCCGAACTGCTGGCGCGCGTGGCCCTGCCCAGCGATACCGCCTATGTGGTGGATCTGGGTTGCGGGCCGGGCAATTCCACCGAGCTGCTGGCCCAGCGCTTCGTGCAGGCACGGGTGCTGGGTATCGACCAGTCGCAAGACATGCTGGCCGCTGCGCGCCAGCGTCTTGCGCAGGTGCATTTTGAGCAGGGCGACATCGCCCAATGGCAGGCTCCACCGCACAACGGGCGTTTGCCCAACCTGATTTTTGCCAATGCGGCCCTGCAATGGGTGCCAGACCACGCGCAGTTGCTGCCCCGCTTGATGGGCATGTTGGCGCCCGGTGGCGTACTGGCCGTGCAGATGCCGGACAACCGCGATGAGCCCACCCACCGCCTGATGCGCGAGGTGGCAGCGCTGCAGCCCTGGGCTGCAGAAATCGGCGATCCGCATGCCTTGCGCACGGATTTGCTCGCCTTGAATGATTACTACGATGTGTTGGCCCGTGGTGCGCAGGTGGATGCCTGGCGTACGGCGTACCAGCACCCAATGGACAGTGCGGAGGCGATTGTCCAATGGGTTCGTGGCACGGGTCTCAGGCCCTTTCTCCAGCCTCTGCGTGCCGAGCTGCAAACCAGCTTTGTGGCCGAATACACCCGCCGCATCGATGCCGCCTACGGCCTGCGCAGCGATGGCCGGCGCCTGCTGGCCTTCCCCCGCTTGTTTTTGGTGGCCCGCCGCCCCATCTGACGATTAGTAGCCATGAGTGTCTCCGCCATCCATCCCGCACAGGTACTGCTGGGCGCCCAGTCTGGGGCCCTGGCACTGCCGGTCTGCGACCACTACAGTGGCGTGGAAGACCGCATGCGCAAAAGCCTGGCCTTGCAGGCACAGATGATGCAAGAGTTCGGCCGCTGCGTGTTCGATGTGACCCTGGACTGCGAAGACGGCGCGGCCGTCGGCCAGGAAAAGGCCCATGCCCAGCTGGTCGCATCGCTCGCCAAGAACGCCGCGCCCGGCGCCCGGGTCGCTGCCCGCGTGCATGCGGCCGACCACGCCGCGCTGGCCGAAGACATCGCCACCATCGCTGGCGAGGCGGGCGAGCAGCTCTGCCACATCATGGTGCCCAAGGTCGAGTCGGTCGATGACATCGATAAGGTTGACCGCTTGCTGCAGGCGGCCACCAGCACCCCGGTGCCGCTGCATGCGCTGATCGAGTCGCCCCAGGCCGTGCACCGCGCTTTCGAGATTGCGGCCCACCCCCGCGTGCAAAGCATCAGCTTTGGCCTGATGGATTTTGTCTCTGCCCATGGGGGCGCGATCCCCTCCAGCGCCATGGGCGTGCAAGGCCAGTTCACGCACCCGCTGGTGCTGCGCGCCAAGCTGGAGATTGCCGCTGCCTGCCATGCTTACGGGAAAGTGCCGTCGCACTGCGTGGTGACCGAGTTCAAGAACCCCGATGCGATGGAGCAGGCAGCCCGCCGCGCCTATGGCGAGCTGGGCTACACCCGCATGTGGAGCATCCACCCCGCGCAGATCCGCCCCATCTTGCAGGCCTTCGCGCCCACGCAGAGCCAGGTCGATGAAGCGGCCCGTATCGTGCGGGCAGCGGCCGACGCGCAATGGGCGCCGATCAGCGTCGACGGGGTCTTGCATGACCGTGCAAGTTATCGTTACTTTTGGCAAATTTTGGAGCGTGCCGCGCAGACGGGTTGCCCGTTGCCGGGTACAGTGCGGGAGTGGCTGTAACCATCCGGGTCCAGCCCTTTTCCTGTTTCTTGCGTTGTGTCGCGGGAGTTGTTATGAAAAATCGCGTGATTTCTTTGTTGGTCTTGGTTCCTGCGCTGACTCTGGCCATGGGCAGTGTGCAGGCGCAAGACAAGACGGCGGCCAAGCCTGCTGCCAAGGCCGCAGCGGCCAAAACCACCGCCGCCAAGAAGGCACCGGCCAAAAAGGCCCCTGCCAAGCGTGCATCCACCGCCAAGAAGGGCGCAGCGGTTGCCGCTGGTGCCGGCGCAGCCGCTGCGGCCGCGTCCATTCCTGCCCAGCAGACCCTGACCCCCGCCGAGCTGGCGATTGCCGAGCAGGTCTACCAAGGCCGCATCAGCTGCGAGCTGGGTGCCTCGATCAATATCGCCAAGGATTCGGTCAACCCCGGCTACTTCTTCGTTGAAGGCAAGGGCTTCAAGTACCACATGGCCCCGGTGGCCACCTCCACCGGCACCATCCGCCTGGAAGACCAGCACGCTGGCGCCATGTGGCTGCAAGTGGCCAACAAGTCGATGCTGATCAACCGCAAGCTCGGTCAGCGCCTGGCCGACGAATGCATGAGCCCTGAGCAAAACCAGGTTGCCGAAGCCATCAAGAAAAACCCACCTGCCGCACTGTTTGAAGGCAACGGCCGCTGATAAGAACAGCGGCGCGGCTGCCCCACGCCTTGCGAGCGCCCCACCATTGAAATAGAGAACCGGAGAACGTATGTTGAAAGCCTACCGCGACCATGTGACTGAGCGTGCCGCTCTGGGCATCCCCCCACTGCCGCTGGATGCCAAGCAGGTCGCTGACTTGATCGAGCTGATCAAGAACCCGCCTGCCGGTGAAGAAGCATTTCTGCTCGATCTGCTGACCCACCGCGTGCCGCCAGGCGTGGACGATGCCGCCAAGGTCAAGGCTTCCTTCCTGGCTGCCGTGGCACATGGCGACCTGAAAGTGGCGCTGATCTCCAAGGCCAAGGCCACCGAGCTGCTGGGCACCATGGTAGGTGGTTACAACGTTCATCCGCTGATCGAGCTGCTCGATGACGCAGACGTGGCCGCCGTGGCTGCCGATGCGCTCAAGAAGACGCTGTTGATGTTCGACTTCTTCAATGACGTCGCCGACAAGGCCAAGGCCGGCAATGCCAAGGCCAAGGAAGTGGTGCAAAGCTGGGCCGACGCCGAGTGGTTCACCTCGCGCCCCGAAGTCGACAAGAAGATCACCGTCACCGTGTTCAAGGTGCCCGGTGAGACCAACACCGACGACCTGTCGCCCGCACCAGACGCCTGGAGCCGTCCCGACATCCCTCTGCACTACCTGGCCATGCTGAAGAACACGCGTCCTGACGCGGCCTTCAAGCCCGAAGAAGACGGCAAGCGCGGCCCGATGCAGTTCATCGACGACCTGAAGAAAAAGGGCCACCTGGTGGCCTACGTCGGCGACGTGGTCGGCACCGGCTCTTCGCGCAAGTCGGCAACCAACTCCATCGTCTGGGCCACCGGCCAGGACATTCCCTTTGTGCCCAACAAGCGCTTTGGTGGTGTGACCTTGGGCGGCAAGATCGCTCCGATCTTCTTCAACACCCAGGAAGACTCGGGCTCGCTGCCGATTGAAGTGGACGTCTCCAAGCTGGAGATGGGCGACGTGATCGACGTGCTGCCCTACGACGGCAAGATCCTCAAGAACGGTGAGACCGTTGCCGAGTTCCAGCTCAAGAGCGATGTGCTGTTTGACGAAGTGCGCGCCGGCGGCCGTATCAACCTGATCATTGGCCGCTCGCTGACCGCCAAGGCCCGCGAAGCGCTGGGTCTGCCCGCATCGACCGTGTTCCGTCTGCCCCAGGCGCCTGCCGAATCCAAGGCCGGCTTCACCTTGGCGCAAAAGATGGTTGGCCGCGCTGTCGGTCTGCCAGAAGGCCAGGGCGTGCGCCCCGGTACCTACTGCGAACCGCGCATGACCACCGTGGGCTCGCAAGACACCACGGGCCCGATGACCCGCGATGAGCTCAAGGACCTCGCTTGCCTGGGCTTCTCCGCCGACATGGTGATGCAGTCCTTCTGCCACACGGCCGCCTACCCCAAGCCAGTGGACGTCAAGACCCACCGCGAACTGCCCAACTTCATCAGCAACCGTGGTGGCGTGGCCCTGCGTCCTGGTGATGGCGTGATCCACAGCTGGCTCAACCGCCTGCTGCTGCCTGACACCGTGGGCACCGGCGGTGACTCGCACACCCGTTTCCCTATCGGCATCTCCTTCCCTGCAGGCTCGGGCCTGGTGGCCTTCGGTGCTGCCACTGGCGTGATGCCGCTGGACATGCCTGAATCGGTGCTGGTGCGCTTCAAGGGCGAAATGCAGCCGGGCGTGACCCTGCGCGATCTGGTGCACGCGATTCCGCTGTACGCGATCAAGGCCGGTCTGCTGACCGTCGCCAAGGCCGGCAAGATCAACGAGTTCTCCGGCCGCATCCTGGAGATCGAAGGCCTGCCAGACCTGAAGGTCGAGCAAGCGTTCGAGCTGTCCGACGCGTCCGCCGAGCGCTCTGCCGCTGGCTGCACGATCAAGCTCAACCCTGAGCCGATCAAGGAATACCTGACCTCGAACGTGGTTCTGATGAAGAACATGATCGCCGACGGTTATGCCGATGCCAAGACCTTGCAGCGCCGTATCGAGAAGGTCGAAGCCTGGCTGGCCAAGCCCGATCTGCTCGAAGCCGACAAGGACGCCGAATACGCGCACATCATCGAGATCGACCTGGCCGACATCAAGGAGCCTATCGTCTGCTGCCCCAACGACCCGGACGACGCCAAGTTCCTGTCCGACGTGGCCGGCACCAAGATCGATGAAGCCTTCATCGGCTCGTGCATGACCAACATCGGCCACTTCCGCGCTGCAGCCAAGCTGCTGGGCGGCCAGCGTGACATCCCCGTCAAACTGTGGGTGGCACCTCCCACCAAGATGGACCAGAGCGAGCTGATCAAGGAAGGCCATTACGCCGCCTTTGGTACCGCCGGCGCCCGCACCGAAATGCCCGGCTGCTCGCTGTGCATGGGCAACCAGGCCCAGGTGCGCGAGGGCGCGACGGTCATCTCGACCTCGACCCGCAACTTCCCCAACCGTCTGGGCAAGAACACCAATGTGTTCCTGGGCTCGGCCGAGCTGGCCGCGATCGCATCGCGCCTGGGCAAGCTGCCCACCAAGGAAGAGTACCTCAAGGAAATGGGCGTGATCGATGCCGACAAGGCCTCCGTCTACCGCTACATGAACTTCAACGAAATCTCGGAATACGCCGAGGTTGCCGAGAAGATCTAAGCCTTTTGGCCTGCGTGCAGGGGTTTGCAGCCTCTGCCCTTGCAACCCGCTTCGGCGGGTTTTTTTATGCCATGTATCCAGGTTATGCGTGCTGCCCTGTGCAGAAAAAACGGAGGTATGCACAATGTTCGCTGGCCGCAGGCTGGCGCCTGTGCGCTCGCGCGCCTGGCTGCGCCAGGTTTGCGCGCCCAAGTTTTGAAATGCCCGACTGGAGAAATGAGTCCGATGAAGATGTGGAAATATGTGGTGGCGCTGCTGGTGCCTGGTGTGATGGCCAGTGCCAGCCTGGCGCAGGTGCAGAGTGGCGCCACGGACAGCGCAGCCTCTGCCGAGGTGACAACTGCGCAGGCGACGCCTTGCGACGGCGCGGTGATGTATGCGCTGGACAACTGGTACCAGGTGCAACGCTGCGAAAGCGCGGGCTTCTTGCTGCCCGAAGACATTGCCCAGAGCAGCGCCGATTTTCTGGCCGCGCACCAGGGCATCGAGCAGGATGTGCGCAGCCAAAGCCCGCGCGCGCAGCAGGCGCTGGCCTTTGCCGGCACCAGCCCCTGGGACTGGAATGACCCGGGCAACCGAGGCACCCTGGAAAACCTCTGCCGCGACACCTTGCAGTCGCAAAAGCGCATGGTGAGCGAGCCCAGCTGGCGCGAATCACTGAGCTGCGCGCGCTGATAGAGCGCAGCGGGCAGGGCGCCTAAGCGCCAAACGCCCGCCTTTGTGGGACTGACCAACCTGAAGCCTTGGGCAGCCTATGAAGCCAGGCTGCCCAGGCCGCCAGGGCGTGTCGCCTAGCCTAGGCGCACGTCGAAATACGCCTCTTCCACGCCAATCCCCTGAAAGCCCGCCTGCCGCGCCTTGTCAAAAGCCTTGAGCCAGGCGCGTGCCAGCACTTCCTGCTGGGCAGAGATTTCACCGCCTTCGGCGGCATCGGTAAAGGCGCTCAGCGCTTCGAGCATGTCTTGTTCATCGGGGAAAAACTTGCCGATCTCTCTGGCAAAGCGCGCTTCTGCGCGGTGCTTGAGGGCGGGATCAATGCCGTGGCAATCCTGCAGGCTGATGGCGATCGGGGTAGAGACTTCCATAGATTAGGGTGACTGTTTAAATAAACAGTGTCTAGTATCTCTGCTAACTGTTTATTTGTACAGTTTTTTATTGCGGCAGTCGTTGGATGTGTGCATCGGCTGCGCCGCGCTGGCCACGCGGGTGGGCCGGCCTTGGGCCCAGCGGCCACCCGGGTTTGCGCAGCGCGTATACAATACGGGCCCCTTGTGCCTGGGAACGCCGCATTGTTCTTGGGCCACTTTTCGTAGCCATGGGTTCCCTCGCCCCCATTGACCAAAAAGGAATGTCATGAACTCCGCTCATGCCGTGCAGACCCCTGTCTCGCGCGTGCCTTTCTATCTCTCCTTGCTGGTGGCCTTTCATATCGCCATCGTCATTGCCAGCAACTACCTGGTGCAGCTGCCCATCTCGCTGTTGGGTTTTCACAGCACCTGGGGGGCTTTCAGCTTTCCCTTTATCTTCCTGGCCACCGACCTGACCGTGCGTCTCATTGGCAAGGCCGAGGCGCGCCGCGTCATCACCCGGGCCATGCTGCCAGCGCTGCTGGTGTCCTATATCGTTGGCGTCATCTTCCATGAAGGGCGGTTCAACGGCTGGGAGGCGCTGCAGACCTTCAACAGTTTTGTCTTCCGCATTGCGCTGGCCAGCTTTGCCGCCTATGTGCTGGGCCAGCTGCTCGACATCCAGGTGTTTGACCGCATTCGCCAAAAGAGCCATGCCTGGTGGATGGCACCCGCTGCCGCCTCGGTGTTTGGCCAGGCGCTCGATACCGCCGCTTTTTTCTCCATCGCCTTCTGGCGCAGTGCCGACCCCTTCATGGCCGCCAACTGGGTGGAGATTGCACTGGTGGACTATGTCATCAAGCTGGCGGTGAGCCTGCTGCTGTTTGTGCCCGCCTATGGCGTGGTGCTGGCCGCGCTGGTGCGCTCGATGCGCATGCCGGCGGCAGCGACTGCTGCGCCCTGACCGGTAGATCCGTTGGGCCGAGGGGCTGACGGGATTGTCACCAAACAAAAGGCCGCCAGAATCAAATCTGGCGGCCTTTTGCATGGGCGCTGTTTAGCTTCAGGTCTGGCTTTGCAGGTAGTTGGGCAGGCCCATCATGTTGATCAGGCTGAGCTGCTTTTCCAGCCAGTAGGCATGGTCTTCTTCGGTATCGCGCAACTGGGCCAGCAGAATGTCGCGGCTCACATAGTCGCTGTGCTTCTCGCACAGTTCCATGCCCTGGCGCAGGCCGGCGCGCACTTCGTATTCGGTGTCCAGGTCCTTTTGCAGCATCTCGGGCACGGTCGCGCCGGGCGTGAATTCCTTGGGGCGCATGTCGGGGCGGCCGCCCAGCATCAGGATGCGGCGCAGCAGTGCGTCGGCATGCTGGGTCTCTTCCTGCATCTCATGGTCCAGGCGGGTGAACAGCTTGCTAAAGCCCTGGTCTTCGTAAATGCGCGAGTGGGCAAAGTACTGGTCGCGTGCGGCCAATTCGCCACGCAGCAGGTCCTTGAGGTAGTCGACGACGTCGGGATGGCCTTGCATGTTCTTGTTCTCGGGTGAGTTTGCGAAGCCTGCAGTATCGCGTGTCTGCGTGCGCTTGGTTGCGAAAGCAGCCAAATGCCCATGTAGCACCGCTCTGGATGCGGGCTGTAAGCAGATGCATTCGCATTGCCTATGCCGCCAGCGCGGAGGCGGGCAGGGGATGGGCCGCGATAGTTCTGGCAAGATCAGAGGTTTTGAAGGGAGCGAGCATGAACCCATCCGAAGCCTGGCAAGCGCAAGTGCACCCCATCGACCCGGCAGTGCGCGCCGACATCGAGGCCAAGCTGGCGCAGATCGAGATCGAGCACCAGGTGCGCATTCTGTTTGCCTGCGAGTCCGGCAGCCGGGGCTGGGGTTTTGCATCGCCCGACAGTGACTACGATGTGCGCTTCATCTATGCACCGCGCCTGCCCTGGTACCTGAGCGTGAGCGAGCAGCGCGATGTGATCGAGCTGCCTATCTCCGATGTCTTCGATGTCAACGGCTGGGAGCTGCGCAAGGCGCTGGGCCTGCTCAAAAAGGGCAATGCCACCTTGATCGAATGGTTTGATTCTCCCGTGGTCTACCAGGCCGATCCGCTGTTTGTGGCCGACATGCGCGCCGCCATCGAGCGCGTGCACCTGCCCGAGCGCACGCACTACCACTACCTGCACATGGCGCGCAAAAACTACCGCGAGTACCTGCAGGGTGAGACGGTGCGGCTCAAGAAATACCTCTATGTGCTGCGCCCGCTGCTGGCCTGCCTGTGGGTGGCCGAGGGCCGGGGCGTGGCGCCAATGCGCTTTCAGGATCTGGTCGATGGCACCGTCGTTGACCCGGCGGTGCTTGACGCGATTGCGGCGCTGCTGGTGGTCAAGCGCGCGGCCAAGGAGTCCGAGCATGGTGCCGCGATGCCGGTGCTCAATGCCTTTATCGAGACGACCTTGGCGCAGCTGGAAGCCGCCCCCGCGCCGCAGACACCGAGCGTGGACTTTGCGCCGCTCGATGATTTGCTGCTGCGCACCGTGCTGAGCGGCCACACGGCTTGATCAAGCGCCTTGCGCTACCGCCTGCACGGCTGATTGCAGGCTGAGCAGCAGCTTGTGCACCAGCGGATTGTCCGGCTGGCTGCGCCAGACCGCCAGCAGCTCGGACTGCGGCTGCTCGCCCAAGAGCGGGATGAACACCACATCGGGCATGCCCACGCGCTGCAGCGCGGCCGGCACAATGGCCGAGCCCTGGCCCAGCGACACGAGCGACAGCACCGACAGCCAGTGCCGCACCTCATGCCGCACCTCGGGCGCAAAGCCATGGGCCATGCACATCTGGTAGATGCGCTGGTGGTAGAGCGGAGAGACGGCGCTGGAGAACAGCACCAGGCGCTCATGCTTGAGCTGCGCCAAATCCAGCACCGCATGGCCGGCCAGCGCATGCTGGCGCGGCAGGCAGGCCACAAAGGGCTCCTGCATCAGCAGTTGGCTGCGCAGGCCTTCGGGCAGCATCACCGAATGCACCAGGCCCATGTCCAGCTCGGCCTGCTGCAGGCCCAGCAGCTGCTCGGCGCTGTTGAGCTCGCGCATGTCGATGCGCACCTGCGGATGCGCGTTCTGAAAATGGGCCAGCGCCTGGGGCACCCCCCGGTACAGCGCTGAGCCGACAAAACCCAGGCGCAGATGGCCGCGCACGCCCTGGCCCACATCCCGCGTCTCCTGCGCCGCCTGCCCGGCCAGCGCCAACAGCTGGCGTGCGCGTGGCAGCAGGTGGGCGCCAGCTGCGGTCAGGCGCACGCCCTTGCTGCTGCGCTCAAACAGCGCGGCGCCGATTTCTTCCTCCAGCTGGCGGATGGCGACCGACAGCGGCGGCTGCGAGATGGACAGGCGCTGGGCCGCCCGGCTGAAGTGCAGCTCTTCGGCCAGCGTCGCAAAGTAGTTCAGCAGCCGCAGCTCCATGGGGCACTCCTATCTATATTTAATACGTATCGATAAAGATTTTAATAATATTTGACGCGAATAGCCGCGGCTGCTGAAATGGCGCAAAACCCCGCGACCCGAGCGCGAACCCACGCACAAAACACGCGTAACTACGCGGGCCGGCAGCGCAGTCCCTCCCGGAGCACCTCGCTGCCAGCCCCGCCATCAGGAGACCCGCATGTCCGCACCGGACCCATCCCAGCGCAGCGCCATGGCGCAGGTGGCACAAGCCCATGCCCACCCCGTGCCCGATCGCCACGGCAGCAATTTCTACAGCACCGACCCGGCTTTGCAGCAGCTCTTGCAGCTCTACCTGCCCGCCGATCTGCTGGCCCATCTGCAGCCCTATCTGCAGCGCATGGGTGAGCTGGCCGGCGGCCGCATCGACGAGCTGGCCAGCATTGCCGACAAGAACCCGCCCACCCTGGAGCACCGCAGCCGCGCCGGTGAAGACCGCCAGCGCATCATCAAGCACCCGGCCTATGAAGAGCTCGAACGCATTGCCTATGGCGAGTTCGGCCTGCAGGCGATCTCGCACCGCGACGACATGCTGGGCTGGCAGGGCAAGATGCCGCCCATCGTCAAATATGCGCTGACCTATCTGTTTGTGCAGTCCGAGTTTGGCCTGTGCTGCCCCTTGTCGA
This sequence comes from Comamonas sp. MYb69, assembly GCF_037479315.1. Taxonomy (NCBI): domain Bacteria; kingdom Pseudomonadati; phylum Pseudomonadota; class Betaproteobacteria; order Burkholderiales; family Comamonadaceae; genus Comamonas; species Comamonas sp. MYb69. The sequence goes on along the minus strand of NZ_JBBGZG010000021.1, from coordinate 29,912 downwards.
TGACCGATTCGCTGACCCGCACCTTGAAGAAGTTCGGCGCGCCAGAACTGGTCGCCAAGTACCTGCCGCAGCTGCTGTCGCTGGACTGGGACAGCCAGGCCCAGGGCGCCATGTTCATGACCGAGCAGGCGGCCGGCTCCGACATCTCCAACACCCAGACCCTGGCCCAGCCGCAGGCCGATGGTAGCTGGCGGGTGACGGGCGACAAGTGGTTCTGCTCCAACCCCGATGCCGAGTTTGCAATGGTGCTGGCCCGTGTCGAAGGCGCGCCCGCTGGCATGAAGGGCATCTCGCTCTTTTTGCTGCCCCGCAAGCTGGACGATGGCAGCCAGAACCACTACCGCATCATCCGCTTGAAGGACAAGCTGGGCACCAAGTCGATGGCCAGCGGCGAGATCCGCATGGAAGGCGCCACGGCCTACCTGATCGGCGAGCAGGGCCGGGGCTTTGTGCAGATGGCCGATATGGTCAACAACTCACGCCTGTCCAACGGTGTGCGCTCGGCCGGCATGATGCGCCGCGCGGTCGCCGAGGCCGAGTTTGTCGCCAGCGAGCGCGTGGCCTTTGGCAAGCGCCTGCAGGACATGCCGCTGATGCAGCGCCAGCTGGACAAGCTGCGCGTGCCCGCCGAGCAGGCGCGGTCGATGGTGTTCCAGACCGCGCAGACCCTGATGCGCTCGGACGCAGGCGACAAGGAGGCCTATGCGCTGCTGCGCATCCTGACGCCGATGATCAAGTTCCGCGCCTGCCGCGATGCGCGCAAGGTAACCGGTGATGCGATGGAAGTGCGCGGCGGCTGTGGCTATATCGAGGAATGGACCGACCCGCGCCTGGTGCGTGATGCCCACCTGGGTTCCATCTGGGAAGGCACCAGCAATATCGTTGCGCTCGATGTCGTGCGCGCCATTCAGCGCGAAGGCTCGCTGCCGGTGCTGCAGGCCTATCTGCAAGGCCTGCTGGCGGACTGTCGCATCAGCGCAGGCTACCGCCAGGCCTTGGATGCCGCACTGGCCCGCGCCAGCGCGCTGGCCGAGCGTGCCGCGCAAGACGGCGGCGCGGTGCTGGCCCGCCAGGCTGCTACCGGTCTGTACAACTGCACCACCGCCATTGCGATGGCCTGGGAAGCCGGCCAGATCGACTCAGCCGAGCGCCTGCGTCTGTCGCAGCTGGTGCTGCTGCACCGCGTGCTGCCGCGCGATCCGCTCGCCAGCGACGCCATTCCGCAAGATTGGCTGGCCTGATTCGCAGATTCGCAGATCCGCAGACCGGCAGCGACAGCCCCATCAACACGCAGGCAGCAGACCTGCACCCCTCAATACATGGAGACAAACATGCAAAAATTTTCCTTGAACGCGGCGGCGCTCGCCCTCGCTTGTCTGGCCGGGCTGGGTGGCGTGGGTGGCGTGGGTATGGCCTCGGCGCAAGCCGCTGACAAATTCCCCGACCGCCCGATCATGTTCACCGTGCCCTTCCCACCCGGCGGCCCCACCGATGCGATGGCGCGCATTCTGGCGACGGAGCTGACGCGCGAGCTGGGCCAGAGCGTGGTGGTGGAGAACCGCGCGGGCGCGGGCGGCAATATCGGCGCCGAGTATGTGGCGCGTGCCAAGCCCGATGGCTACACCATCATGTTCGGCACCTCGGGCCCGCTGGCGATCAACAAGAGCCTCTACAAGTCCATCAGCTACGACCCGCGCACCAGCTACGCGCCCGTCATCTATGTGGGCTACCTGCCCAATATCCTGGTGGTGAAGGCCAGCCTGCCGGCCGACAACGTGCAGGGCCTGATCGCGCTGGACAAGGCCCATCCCGGCAAGCTCAATTTCGCGTCATCGGGCAATGGCGCTTCGTCGCACCTGGCCGGGGTCATGTTCAACAACCTGGCCGGCACCAAGCTGCAGCACATTCCCTACAAGGGCACGGGCCCGGCGCTCAATGATTTGCTGGCGGGACAGGTCGACATGAGCTTTACGGATATCCTCACGGCCATGCCCTATATCAAGGCTGGCAAGGTCAAGCCGCTGGGCGTGGCCACCGCGCGCCGCTCCAGCGCCTTGCCTGACATTCCCACCGTGGCCGAGCAGGGCATGGCCGGGTATGACGTGGGTGTTTTCTTCGGTGTCGTCGCCCCCAAGGGCACGCCGCCCGAGCGCGTGCAGGTGCTCAACCAAGCCTTCTCCAAGGCGCTGGATTCGGACAGTGTGAAAAAGGCCTTTGCCGCGCAGGGCCTGGAGGCATCACCGGACCGGTCGCCTGCCTACCTGGGGCGCTTTATCGCCACCGAAGTGGACAAATGGCAGGCAGTGGTGCAGCAGTCGGGTGTGACGCTGGACTGATCCAACGGAAAACGGAAAACGGACCATGACAACAACACAGGCGGCCCAAGCAGGCGCTTTGCAGGGCATCAAGGTGCTCGATCTCTCGCGCATTCTGGGCGGGCCGCTGTGCGGCCAGATCCTGGGCGACCATGGCGCCGATGTGCTCAAGGTCGAGCCGCCGCAAGGTGACGATACGCGCAGCTGGGGCCCGCCGTTCCGCGATGGCGTCGCCTCGTACTACCTGGGTCTGAACCGCAACAAGCGCGTGCAGTTCATGGACCTGGCCAGCGCTGAAGGCCAGGCCCAGGTGCGCGCTTTGATGGCGCAGGCCGATGTGGTGGTCGAGAACTTCAAGACCGGCACGATGGAGAAATGGGGCATTGGCTACGAGCAGATGCAGCAGGAGTTTCCGCACCTGGTCTGGTGCCGCGTCACCGGCTTTGGTGCCGATGGCCCGCTGGGCAGCCTGCCGGGCTACGACGCGGCCATCCAGGCCATGGCCGGGCTGATGAGCATCAATGGCGAGGCCGACCGCGACCCGCTGCGTGTGGGCCTGCCGGTGGTCGACATGGTCACCGGCCTCAATGCCGTCATTGGTGTGCTGCTGGCGCTGCATGAGCGCGGCCGCAGCGGCCTGGGCCAGCTGGTCGATGCCTCGCTGTACGACGCGGGCATCTCGCTCTTGCACCCGCATGCGGCCAACTGGTTCATGAACGGCAAGATCCCCGGCCGCTCCGGCAATGCCCATCCCAACATCTACCCCTACGATGTGGTGAACACCGGCAAGGCGCCGATCTTTCTGGCCGTGGGCAATGACCGCCAGTTCCGCCTGATGTGCCAGCACCTGGGGCAGGAGGCCCTGGCCGATGACACGCGCTTTGCCACGGCCGGCCAGCGCTCGGTGAACCGCGATGTGCTCAAGCCGCTGCTCGAGCAGGCCTTTGCCGCGCATGACGGCGTGCAACTGGCCGAAGACCTGATGGCCATTGGCGTGCCCGCCGCGCCGGTGCTGAATGTGGAGCAGGCCTTGCAAGCCCCGCATACCGCCCACCGCGAGATGGTTGTGAAGATGGGCGACTACACCGGCCTGGGCGCCCCGGTCAAACTCAGCCGCACGCCCGCGTCCTACCGCTTTGCGCCGCTGACCGAAGGCACGGCGTTCTTGGACGCGGCCAACGACCACTGACCCGCACCATTCACCCGCAAAGAGGCCCATGCCTGCGCTCTGCAGCATGGGCCATTTTTCTGCGCCAGGGACTGTGCTCAGTCCAGCAGGCGAATGCCCGTGCGCTGCACAAACTCCGAGTAGCTGATGGGCTTGCCCGCCTTGGTCGATGGCTGGTTGTCCTGCAGATGCACCCAGCGCTGGCCGGTCGCTGGGTCATATACCATCTTGAACACGGCATCGGGCACCCAGACCTGGCCGTCTCCGATGGTGCGGTGCTGCTTGCCAAAAACCGGGCCGGTGATGACAAACACATCGCCCTTGGCGCGGCGGATATAGCGGCGCGTGTCCTGCTCGATCTGCGACCAGGGCTTGCCGTTTTGCGTCGGGTCCTGCGGCACCATATTGGCCAGCGAATAGCTTTGGGCCTTGCCGAACTTGGTGCTCATGTCACCGGCGGCAGCCATATGGCCACGGCTGAGGCCCGAGCGCCGGTAGTCCGACAGCTGCGCGCGTTCGCGCGCGGGCAGGCGGGCTTCTTCGTAGAACTTGTCGCTGCGCTTCAAGTCCTTGGCCTGGTACAGCATGCGGGCATTGAGGCGCTGGGCCACAAAGATCGGCGTCTTGGTCTGGCCCGAATGCAGCACGGCAAACTCTTCAAAACACAAAGGACGCAATTGGCCGTAGGCACTGGTGCTGGGCGGCTTGCCCGAGAAGAACTGCGGGCAGTCATCAAAGCCTGCAGCCAGGGCAGGGGCGGCGGCGCACAGCAGCGCTGGCGCCAGGTAAACAGAGAGGCGGGAAAACATAAGCGCGCAAGTGTTGCACAAGATGGACCCGCCGGGGACAAAGGCCGGGCAGGCCGTCGGCTATGCGGGCGGTGCATGGCGCTCGCTGCGATGCCTAGTGGGCCGCTTCCTGCAAAAAAGTCCACAGCTGCAGCGCCTGGGGCGGCAGCTGGGCCGGGTCGCGGCAGGCCAGCACCAGCTGGCGCGCGGCCCAGTCGGCGCTCAGCGGCCGCAGGCGCAGCCGGGCCTGGGGCCAGCGCAGGGTGGCGCATTCGGCAGCGGTGCGCGGCACCAGTGCAGCGCCCAGGCCCATCGCGACCCAGTCGCACAGGGCTTCGAGGTGCGGCGCCAGTGCGCGGTAGCGCAGCGCCACGCCCGCCTGCAGCGCCTGCGCGGCCATCAGCTGGTGCAGCGCATGCTGGGGCAGCAGGCCCAAGAGCGCAATGTCCTTGAGGTGGTGCAGCTGCACATCCTGGGGCAGGGCGGCCAAAAGGCGCGTTGTGCCCAGCAGCACCAGCGGGTCATCGCGCCAGACCTGGGTGTGCAGGCTGCCTGCAGGTACGGCGTTGGAGAGCACGCCCATATCAGCTTCGCCTGCCACCAGCGCGCGGGCAATCGCATCGCTGGTGCATTCGCGCAGCTCCAGGCGCAGCTGCGGGTTGGCCTGCATAAAGGCGCCCAGCGGCGCAATCAGGTGCTCGCTGATCGCCGAGGTGTTGGCCAGCAGCTCGATGCGCGTGCCCAGGCCCTGGCCAAAGGCCTGCATGTCGCCAGCGAGCTGCTCCATCTGCAGCAGCATGCGGCGCGCATGGGGCAGCAGCACGGCCCCCGCCTCGGTCGCTGTCACCCCGCGCTTGCTGCGGTGGAGCAAGGGCGCGCCCAGCACCGTCTCCATGCCGCGAATGCGCTCGCTGGCCGATGCCAAGGTGATATGGCAGCGCTCGGCCCCCTGGGTGATGGTGCCGGACTCCAGCGTATGGACAAAAAGGCGCAGGTCTTGCAGGTCAAAGCGCATGGCGGGCGGGAAGCGGTGTCGTGGGGAATGCGCCATGGTAGCGGTCTGCCGCGATGCTGGCTATGGATTTTCCATAGGGATCATTCGGAAGGCATCACCGTTGAAGGGATCGAGGCGCATTCCTATGGAAAAGAAGAATGCTTTGGCCTTGGTATGCGTCGAATGGCAGGAGAGCGCGCAGTGCATGCAGCTGGCGACCGCTAACCCCGCTGCGCTGGGGTATGCTACGGCGCATGGCTACTTCGTCTTCTGAAAGCAGTGTTGCCGGCACGGCAGCGTTTTCCAAGTTCATGCGCGTGCTGCAGCTGGTGGCAGATGGCAGCGAGCCGCTGGGCATTGCCGAGATGGCCAAGGCAACGGGTTTTCCGCGCCCGACGGTGCACCGCATTGTGGCGGCGCTGCAGGCCGAGCGCATGCTGGTGGAAGTGGGGAGCACGCGCTGCTGGACCCTGGGCCCGCGCCTGGTACAACTGGCCAGCCGCAGCTGGAGCCGCTCGGGCCTGCGCATGGCAGCGACCCAGGCGCTGCGTGATCTGCGCGATGCCACGCAGGAGACCATCCATTTCGCCGTGCCCTCGGGCCACAGCATGGTCTATATCGAAAAGTTGGAGAGCGACAGCGCCGTGCAGATGTCATCGCGCATTGGCACCAGCGTGAACCTGTACTCCACCGCCGTCGGCAAGGCCTACCTGGCCGCGCTGCCGCCTGCCGATGCCAGCGCGCTGATGGCCGAGCTGAGCTATACGCCGCTGACGGCGCAGACGGTGGGCGATGCGCAGGCGCTGCAGCAGCAGGTGGACGCAGTGCGCCAACGCGGCTGGTCCACCGATGCGCAAGAGAATGAAGAGGGCATTTACTGCTTTGGCGCTGCGGTGCTGGGGCCGGACGGCAGCCCCGTGGCCGCCATCAGCGTCAGCACCTTGCTGTTCCGCCAGCGCGAAGATGTGCAGGCCGCCTATATCCAGCCGCTGCTGCGCACCTGCCGCGCGATTGCCCAGCAGCTGGCGCAAAACCCCAATCTGGTGCATGGCTGATAGTTTGTGCGCAGGGCTGGCGCACTCCGCACCAACTACCGCTCTAGAGCATCACATTTGAATTGGTGATTTTTTTGACCGGCCGGATGGCGCTGTTGTCCGGCTGGATGGATGCGGCCGTGTCACCGCTGTCCCAGTGCGGGTCGTCGATGCTGTCAAAGGCCTGGCGCAGCTTGTCGCCCCAGGTGTTGCGCACCATGCGGAAGTACTCGTTGAACTCGTCGATGCAGGCGATGTTGTCGCAGGCGAGCTGGTCGGTTTCGTACACCACCAGGTCCAGCGGCAGGCCCACCGACAGGTTGGATTTGAGCGTGCTGTCCATCGAGACCAGCGCGCATTTGGCCGCTTCATTGAGGGGGGTCTTGGGCGTCAGCACGCGGTCGAGCACAGGCTTGCCATACTTGGCCTCGCCAATCTGGAAGTAGGGCGTCTCGGCCGTGGCCTCGATAAAGTTGCCGGCCGAGTAGACCTGAAAGAGGCGCGGGCTCTCGCCAGCGATCTGGCCGCCAAACACCAGGCTGCAGTTGAAATCTACACCCGCGCGCTCGAGCGCCTTGCCATCGCGCTCCTGGATATGGCGCACGGCAGCTCCCAGCACGCGGGTGGCATCGAACATGCTCTTGGCGTTCCAGATGGTGATGGGCGGGCCGCCGTTCTCGTCTTCGAGCTGCTGGGTCTGCAAAATCTCGCGCACCGATTGCGAGATCGACAGATTGCCGGCAGACAGCAGCACCATGAAGCGCTCGCCGCGCTTCTCATACACCATCATCTTGCGGAAGGTGCTGATATGGTCGAGGCCCGCATTGGTGCGGGAGTCGGAGAGGAACACCAGGCCGGCGTTCAGCTTGATGGCTACACAATAGGTCATGACTTGTCAGCGAGTCGCTTGAGTGAATACAGTAGATCGAGGGCGTCGCGCGGTGTCAACGTATCGGGTTGCAGCTCGCGCAATTGCGCCTCGACGGCGCTGGGAGTGGGGGTCTCGGCCGAGGCCGGCTGGGCAAACAGGTCCACCTGGGAGTCGCCCGCCTGCTGGCGCGCTTCCAGCGCAGCCAGTGCATGGCGGGCATGGCTGAGCACGGGCGCGGGCATGCCGGCGAGCTTGGCCACCTGCACGCCATAGCTGCGGCTGGCCGGGCCCGGTTGCAGTTCATGCAAAAACACAATGTCGCTGCCCGCTTCGGTCGCGGCCACATGCATGTTGATCGCATGCTTGGCCTTGGCCGGCAGCTCGGTCAGCTCAAAGTAATGGGTGGCGAACAAGGCCAGGGCCTTGGTCTTGTCATGCAGCTGGGTGGCAATGCCGCTGGCCAGTGCCAGGCCGTCAAAGGTGCTGGTGCCCCGGCCGATCTCGTCCATCAGCACCAGGCTGTTGGGCGTGGCGCTGTGCAGGATCTGCGCGGCCTCGGTCATCTCCAGCATGAAGGTGGACTGGGCGTTGGCCAGGTCATCGGCCGCGCCGATGCGGGTGTGGATCGCGTCGATGGGCCCGAGCAGGCAGCGCGTGGCCGGCACATAGCTGCCCATGCTGGCCAGCAGCGCAATCAGTGCCACCTGGCGCATATAGGTCGATTTACCGCCCATATTGGGTCCGGTGATGATCTGCAGGCGCTGCAGGCTCGACAGCCGCGTGTTGTTGGCGATGAAGGACGCATTGGAGGTCTCGGCCAGGCGCGCTTCCACGACCGGGTGGCGGCCGGCATCGATGTCGATGCAGGGCTCGGGCACAAACTGCGGCGCGCACCAGTTCAGGGTCAATGAGCGCTCGGCGAGCGCGCACAGCGCATCGAGCGAGGCAATCGCCTGGCCCACGCGGGTGAGGGCGCTGACATGCGGCTGCAGCTGGTCGAGCACCTGCTCGTACAGCCATTTCTCGCGCTGCAGCGCGCGCTCCTGGGCCGACAGCGCCTTGTCCTCGAAGGTCTTGAGCTCGGGCGTGATAAAGCGCTCGGCGTTCTTCAAGGTCTGGCGGCGGCGGTAGTCGTCGGGCACCTTGTCCTTGTGGCTGCTGGTGACCTCGATATAGAAGCCATGCACCTTGTTGAACTGCACGCGCAGGTTGCTGATGCCGGTGCGCGCTTTTTCGCGCGTCTCCAGGTCCAGCAAAAAGGCGTCGCAGTTGGTCTGGATCGCGCGCAGCTCGTCGAGCTCGGTATCAAAACCGTTCGCAATCACGCCGCCATCGCGCACCAGCGCGGCAGGCTCGGGGTCGATGGAGCGGATCAGCAGCTCCATCGCCTCCAAGGGCGGCTGCAGCGCTTCAAAAATCTCGCCCAGCAGTGGCGCGGGCGCAGCGGCATTGCGCGCCAGCTGCTGCGCTTTTTGCAAGGTCAAACCCAGCGCGACGAGCTCGCGCGGGCGCACCTGGCGCAGCGCAATGCGGGCGGTGATGCGCTCCACATCGGAGACGCCCTTGAGCTCGGTGCGCAGAATCTGCCACGGCGCGGCCGAGAGCGTATCGCTGTCGCCGCGCAGCACGGCGATGGCGCCCAGGCGCGCACGCGCGTCGCTGCGGTCACGGCTGGGTTCGAGCAACCAGCTCTTGAGCAAGCGGCTGCCCATGCCCGTCTGGCAGGTGTCGATCAGCGAGAACAAGGTCGGGCCGTCCTCGCCGCGCAAGGTCTTGACCAGCTCCAGATTGCGGCGTGTGGTCGCAGGCAGGTCGATCAGTGCGTCATCGCGCACCACATGGATGGTCTGCACATGGGGCAGGTTGCGGCCCTGGGTGTGCTCGGCATAGGTGAGCAGCGCGCCAGCCGCTGCGTGGGCGGCATACAGGGTCTGTGCATTCCAGGCCTGCAGGCTGGCTGCGCCCAGTTGTTCCAGCAGCTTGCGCTCGCCCAGCTTTTCATCAAACTGCCAGTCGGGGCGCAGCGCCAGCGGGCAGGTCAGCACACCGCTGCTGCGCAGCTGGTAGAGCGATTGTTCAAAGCGCTGCGAGGCACCGGCGCTGTAGGCCACTTCGCTGGGCGCAATGCGCGCAATCCAGGCGGGCAGCTCTTCATGCGTGCACTCGGCCAGAAAAATCTTGCCCTGGGTGACGCTGAGCCAGGCCAGGCCGCAGCGGGCGCGCTGGGCCTGGTGCACCACCAGCAGCATGGCCTCGGCCTTGTCGCTCATCAGCTCGCTGTCGGTCACCGTGCCGGGCGTGACCACGCGCACCACCTTGCGCTCGACGGGGCCCTTGCTGGCCCCCACTTCGCCCACCTGCTCGCAAATCGCCACCGATTCGCCGAGCTTGAGCAAGCGCCCCAGGTAGTTCTCCAGCGCATGGAAGGGCACGCCCGCCATCGGAATCGGCTGGCCGGCCGACTGGCCGCGTTGGGTCAAGGTGATATTGAGCAGCTGCGCGGCCTTCTCGGCATCGCCATAGAACAGCTCGTAAAAATCCCCCATGCGGTAGAACAGCAAGGTGTTGGGGTGCTCAACTTTGGCAGCATGGTACTGCTGCATCATTGGGGTATGCGATGAAAAATCGGCTTTTGTCAGCGTTGGATTTTCCATTGGGTTTGAACTCATCTATTGGTATGGGTTGGTATGCATCCAACTTGGCATGGCATGGGTGATGGGGTTGGCACCGGGCCCATAAAGGCGGGCATAACCGGCGGGGCACCAGGGGGCAGGGTGGCTGCGCCTGTGTGCGTCTGGCCGCTATGCGCATCATACAAGGCTGGCTGGGGGGCCATCGGCCTGGGCGGGGTGTGCATATTAACGCAATTGGCCCATCAAGTTGGCGGCCACTCGCATGCAGCGCAAGGAAATATCTGGTAGATCCGCCCTGCAAGGGGTTTTCGGCGCGGGCGGGCACCGCAGCGGCAAGCGCCGCTATTTTTGAAGAGATTTAACACCCCGATGCGAATGTAAAGCCCATCGCAGCGCCTTGAAAATCTCGGTAAAGCTGGCTGTTTCCTACCGCTTTGCACGGCGGCTTGCGCCATCATGGGCTGCAAGCAAGGCGGTTCTGCCTTGTGCTCTACAAGGATAGGAGGTCCTCAATGACAAACGCAACGACAACATGGATGCGCCGTATCGCCGCCGCTGCACTGGTGGCTACGATGGGGGCTGGCGCCGTCGGCGTGCAAGCGCAACCGCGCCCGCCGCAGGATGTGCAGCGCCATGATGACCGGGGCCGTGCGCAGCCCGATCGCCGCCATGATGCGCACCGGCCCGATGCGCGCAACCACCGGGGCGCGGGACCGGACCACCGCTGGGTCAAGGGCTCGCGTGTGCCGCCCCAGTACCGGGCGCATGGCTATGTGGTCAATGACTGGCGCGGCCACCGCCTGAGTTCACCCCCGCGCGGCTACCACTGGATCCAGAATGGCGGTGACTACCTGCTGGTGGCCATTGCCTCTGGCGTGGTTGCGCAGATCGTGTTTGGCAACTGATAGACCGTCGGTTTTCTGATCGGCCAAAGACAAAGCCCACAGGCATGGCCTGTGGGCTTTGTCGTAGGAGAGCGCGGAGATTTACTCGGCTTGCTCGGCGTCGGGCTCGGCCGGGGTGTCTGCAGCGGGCTCGGCGCCGTCGTCGTTCAGCGCCTGGCGCACGGCAGCCTTGTCGCCCGCGCTGGCAAACTTGCTGTATTTGGCGAGGATGGGCACCAGCTGGCCGTAGATGCGGGGCGTGCCGGCCAGTACTTCGCGTTGCTCCAGAAAGTCGGCTTCACCGGTGAAGTTGCCGACCAGGCCACCGGCCTCGGTCACCAGCAGCGAGCCCGCTGCCACATCCCAGATGCTCAGGCCCGTTTCAAAGAAACCATCGCTGAAACCGGCGGCCACATAGGCCAGGTCCAGTGCCGCTGCGCCGGGGCGGCGCACGCCGCTGGTGCGCTGCATCACATCGCCCAGCATGGCCATGTACTGCTTGAAGTTGTCGCCCGGACGGAAGGGGAAGCCGGTGGTGATCAGGGTGTCGCGCAGCTGGGTGCGCTTGGACACGCGGATGCGGCGCTCATTGAGGAAGGCGCCACGGCCACGGGTGGCGGTGAACAGGTCGTTGCGGGTGGGGTCGTACACCACGGCTTGCTCGATGCGGCCGTTCACGGCCAGCGCGATGCTGACGCAGTAGACGGGGAAGCCGTGGATGAAGTTGGTGGTGCCGTCCAGCGGATCGATGATCCAGATGTGGTTGGAGCGGGGGTTGCCGTATTCGTTGCCCGATTCTTCAGCGAGGATGCCGTGGTCCGGGTAGGCAGTCAGCAAGGTCTCGATGATCGCTTGCTCGGAGGCCTGGTCCACTTCGGTCACAAAGTCGTTCACCTGTTTGGTCGATACCCGCACCGATTCCACGTCAAGCGCGGCACGGTTGATGATGGCGCCAGCAGCGCGAGCGGCCTTGATGGCCATGTTGAGCATGGGGTGCAGGGAGGAGGACGACATAAATTGTGTGGGCGTAAGTGGGGCAGCAAAAACGCTGCGAAACGCTGGGGCAAGAGCGGCTTGTAGATCGCGGCCGGCGATGCGGCAGCGACAATAGGGGCTAGATTGTACCTGCGGTCGATTTTTTTCGCTGGTGCATGTCCATTTTTGCTCGACCTGTCTATGAAAACCCGTTTTGTTCTGATCGAAACCAGCCACGCCGGCAATGTGGGCGCCGCCGCCCGCGCCATCAAGACCATGGGTTTCGATGACCTGGTGCTGGTGCGCCCGCGCTGGAGCAATGTGCTGCGCAAGGAAGAAACCATCCAACGCGCCAGCGGCGCACTGGATGTGCTGGCCAACTGCCGCATTGTGGCCACCGTGGAGGAAGCGCTCGATGGCATGAGCCACCTCTGCGCCACGGCGATGACCCCGCGTGACTTTGGCCCCCCCGCGCGCACGCCGCGTGAGCATTTTGCGCTGCTGCTGCAAGGCGCGCTGGCCGCCCAGGCTGGGCCAGATCGGCTGCATGAAGACAGCAGCCCCGCAGCCAGCGACGCCGCAGCCGCCAACCCCAGCGGCGAGAGCGGCGTGGCCTTTTTGTTTGGCTGCGAGCGCTATGGCATGGCCAATGAGGATGTGTACCGCTGCCATGTGGCGCTGTCGATTCCGACCAATCCGGATTTTGGCTCGCTCAACCTGGCCTCGGCCGTGCAGGTGGTGGCCTATGACTGGCGCCAGGCGCTGGGCGGCTATGGCGTGAGCGATGTGGCGGCGCGGGGCGAGCGGGCCGATGCGCAGCAGGTGGCGGGCATGCTGGCGCACTGGCAGCAGGCGCTGGCCGAGATCGGTTTTCTGGACCTGGATGCGCCCAAGAAGCTGATGCCCCGGCTCAACCAGATGTTCAACCGCGCGCAACTGACCCAGGAGGAAATCCATATCCTCAGAGGTGTTGCCAAGGCCATGCTGCGCACGGCCGAGGCCACAAAACGCTAGACTGGCGGGCCCTCGAATACTTATATAACCATTGTTTCCATGCTTGACCGCCTGCGCTCCGATATTCAGTGCATCCTCGACCGCGATCCTGCCGCCCGCAGCCGTTGGGAGGTCATCACCTGTTATCCCGGTCTGCATGCGATCTGGATGCAGCGTCCCGCGCACTGGTGCTGGAGCCATGGATTCAAATGGACGGGCCGTTTCATCTCGCACATGGCCCGCTGGCTGACCGGCATCGAGATCCACCCCGGCGCGCAGATTGGCCGCAATGTCTTTATCGACCATGGCATGGGTGTCGTGATCGGCGAGACGGCGGTCGTCGGTGACGGCTGCACCATCTACCACGGCGTCACCCTGGGCGGCACCACGCTCTACAAGGGCGCCAAGCGCCATCCCACCTTGGGCAAGAACGTGGTGGTGGCTGCGGGTGCCAAGGTGTTGGGCGGCTTTGAGGTGGGCGATGGTGCCAAGATCGGTAGCAATGCCGTGGTCATCAAGCCGGTGCCAGCCGGTGCCACGGCGGTGGGCATCCCCGCCCGCATCATTGCCTCGCGCCAAGGCGCCAGTGCCGATGTGACCGAGGCCCAGCCCGAGCAGAAGTTTGCCGCCTACGGCGTGACGCAGGAAGACGACCCGCTGTCCAAGGCCATGCGCGGCATCATCGACAGCGCGGCCGGCCATGAGCAGCAGATCACCATGCTCTGGGCTGCGATCGAGAAGCTGTCGGTGCAAAGCAAGCTGGGCGATTGCGTGCCTTGCGATGCGCAGCGCGAAGCCGAGTTCGAAGCCCAGAAGCTGAGCGACCTGGTCGGCAAGTAAGGCCCAGGCCTGTCTTGCCAATAAGCGGCTAGCCCAGCTTGCGCACCATGGCGGCACTGGGCGCCAGCACCTGGCCATCGGCGGTCTGCGGCTGCATGCGCGCCACCGGCTGGCCGCTGGCTTTTTCCACCAGGCTTGAATGCGCCTCGCCCGGTGCAAACAGCTGGTCCTCGCCCCATTGGCGCAGCGCCACCACCACCGGGAACAGGCCCAGGCCCTTGGCCGTCAGCGCATATTCTTGATAGGCACTGCCGTCCGATGCGGGCTGCGTCTGCAGCACACCCGCATCCACCAGCTTGCGCAGCCGGTCGCTCAGGATATTGCGTGCCATGCCCAGATTGCGCTGCAAATCGCCAAAGCGCTGCACGCCATCAAAGGCATCCCGCACGATCAGCAGCGACCAGCGGTCGCCAATGGCATCCAAGGCGCGTGCAACGGGGCAGGGCTGGTGCTGGGTCATGCGGTGTTCTCCAAGTTTTCCAATCGAGTTGCATTTTAAAACTGGAATGCCTAGAATTCATCTGGTTTTAAATTAAAACTAGATTGGTGATGACTCGATGACTTCCTCTTCCTGTGTCGATACCCCGGGCCGGCAGGTCCAGCATCCTGCTGTGCCGGTGGGTTTGGTCTGGCTGTTTGCCGTGGCCGCTGGCGCCAGCGTGGCCAATGTCTACTACGCCCAGCCGCTGCTCGATGCGGTGGCGCTGGACCTGGGCATACCGCTGGCCGCCGTCGGCGGCGTGATCACCGCCACGCAACTGGGATCAGCGCTTGCGTTGCTGCTGCTGGTGCCCTTGGGCGACCGGGTCAACCGGCGGCCTTTGATGGCCTGGCAATTGCTGGCCCTGGTGCTGGCGCTGCTGGCCGTAGCCTGGGCGCCGTCTGCGCCCTGGTTGATGGCGGCGATGCTGGCGGTGGGCTTGCTGGGCACGGCGATGACCCAGGGCCTGATCGCCTATGCCGCCAGTGCGGCGCCGCCCGATGCCCAGGGCCGGGTGGTGGGTGGCGCGCAAAGCGGGGTCTTTATCGGCCTGCTGCTGGCGCGGGTACTGGCCGGGGCCGTGGGCGATGCCTGGGGCTGGCGCAGCGTCTATATGGCCTCGGCGGCGTTGATGCTGGCGATGGCGCTGCCGCTGTGGTGCTGGCTGCCGGTGCTGGCGCATCGGCCATCCAGCCTGGGCTATCGCCAACTGGTGGTATCGATGGGCCGCCTGCTGCGGCGCGACCGGGTCCTGCAGGTGCGTGGCGTGCTGGCGCTATTGATGTTTGCCGCGTTCAGTATTTTCTGGAGCAGCCTGGTGCTGCCGCTGCGCGCGCCGCCCTTTGGTTTTTCGCACAGCGCCATTGGCCTGTTTGGCCTCGTGGGCGCTGCTGGTGCCTTGGCGGCCACGGTGGCGGGCCGCTGGGTGGACAGGGGCCAGGCGCAGCGCGCATCGCTGTGGGCCTTGCTGGCGCTGCTGCTGGCCTGGCTGCCCTTGGCCGGTTTGGGCGGGCTGCCCGATCCGCGCTGGGCGATCGCAGCCTTGGTGTTGGGCATTGTGCTCTTGGACCTGGGTGGCCAGGCCTTGCATGTCAGCAACCAGGGTCTCATTTTTGCGCGCAGCAGCGATGCGCACAGCCGCGTGGTCGCCGTCTACATGCTGTTCTATGCAGTAGGCAGCGGGCTGGGTGCCATCAGCGCCACCAGCGTCTATGCCTATGCGGGTTGGCTGGGTGTATGCGCACTGGGTGCGGTGGTCAGTGGCGCCGCGCTGCTGTTTTGGTGGGCCACGCACGACTGGATGCGTGCGGATCCTGCGCGCGCCGCTGCGAACGCTTAGGCTGCGGCAGGTTGTGCCTGGCCCAAGGCGGCCAGCACCGCAGGTGCAATGCGCCGGTGCATGGGCGCCACCGGCAGCATGTACAAATGGCCGAGCAGGTTGCGGACATGCACCACCGTTGTGATGGTGATGGCGACCTGGTCCTGGCGGCCGGCGACAGGCGCGCGGTGGACGCTGAGCACCACGTTCAAATGCTTGTCGCTGTCGCCAATCAGTGCCTCCGCTGCGCTGTTCTCCAGCACCGTAAAAACGCCCACGCGCTCGCCCGGCTGGTAGGCGCTGGCAGGGCGCTGCGGGTCGATCTGGGAGAGGGTGCCCAGGTCCTTGAGCCCCACCAGTTGGCCCACCCGGTTGCGGGCCTGCATGCACCACTCAATCCAGCGCGGCGTGCGCGCGACGGCGGCCAGAAAATAGGCCAGCGCCGGCTCGCCGGTCTGCGCGGTGTGGATGCACCAGGCATCCTGAAAATGCGCGCCGGCCAGGCGCTCGGCGATGCGGCTGCCCGCAGGCGGCCGGGTCTCTTGCGGTTGGGTGGGCATGGTGGGGACCAGCGTTTAGGTGCCAGCAGCAGCGAGCCGGGCGCTGGCAGCGCGCAGCCATTGGTCCAGCGCACCCGGCGCATCGCAGGCAATCGCCTGGCGGGCGGGCATGCTGCGCAGCCAGGTGATCTGGCGCTTGGCCAGCTGGCGCGTGGCGGCAATGCCTTGCTCGCGCATCTCGGCCCACAATGCGGGCGGCACGTCGCTTTCGGTCTGCACGGCAATGCCTTGCTGGGCGCAGCGGTCGAGCATCTCCCACATCTGGCGGTAGCCCACGCAGCGCATCGATGGCAGGTTCAGCTGCAGATCGCCGCGCGCGCGCAGCTGCAGCACCTCGGCCAAGAATCCCTGGGCCAGCATCTGGTCGTAGCGCAGCGCAATGCGCGCATGCAGCCAGGCGCGGTCGCTGGGCTCCAGGCTGAAAAGCTGAAAACTGGGCGCCAGCTGCAGCAGTGGCGACGGCCGCTTTTGCTGCGCATGGAAGTGCGACAGCGGCTGGCCGCTGATGCGCCAGACCTCCAGTGCGCGCTGCACCCGCTGGCTGTCGCCCGGCGCCAGACGCTGCGCGGTCACCGGGTCAACCTGGGCCAGCAGCCCATGCATATGGGGCCAGCCATGGAGGGCGGCCTCGGCATCGAGCTGGGCGCGCACCGCCGGGTCGGCCGCAGGCATGTCATCGATGCCATCCATCAGCGCCTTGAAATACAGCATGGTGCCGCCCACCAGCAAGCTGATGGCGCCCCGCGCATGGATTTGCGCGACCAGCGCCAGCGCATCGCGCACAAACTCGGCCGCGCTGTAGGCGTCCAGCGGGTCGCGGATATCGAGCAGGTGGTGGACAATACCGGCCTGCTCCTGCACGCTGGGTTTGGCCGAGCCAATGTCCATGCCCCGGTAGATGAGGGCCGAGTCCACACTGATGATCTCGACGGGCCGCGCCGCGCCCAGTTGCTGCGCCAGCGCAATGGCAGCGCCGGTCTTGCCGGAGGCGGTGGGGCCGGCCAGGCCCAGGCAGAGGGGAGAGCTTGCGGCGGATGGCACGGTAAAGAAGCGGTGAGCTGGTCACGCAGGGCCCCATGCAGGCATGGGGGCTGGCGCAGACAGCTATCAATACAGGAGTGATGACTGCCCGCCAGTGTATGGCCAAAGCGAAGCCAACAGGCTGGGCGGGAGTTTTCGATGCAGGGTTGACGCTCGTTCTACAGGGTGGCGAGGTAAATGGGCTGGCGCGCATGGCGCCGTGCCTTTTCTTCGCTGGCAGGCTCGTCCGGGCCCACGCAGACCACGAGCAGCATGCCGGGCAGGTCGATATCGGCATACAGCGCGCGGCGCAGCTCGCTGCGTTGTTCTTCATTCAGCCGAGGTGCCTGCACCAGCAGCAGATGGATGCGCAGCTCGGGCATGCTTGATTCTGGTTTGCTGAGCAGCCAGGCCTGGCTGATGGGCTTGAACAGCGCCAGCTCGCCGCGCAGATCGGCCAGCTCGAACGCGCTCAAATCGTTCACGCGCGTGCCCTGGAACACAGGGGCCTGCTGCACGCTGTCGAAAAAGCTTTGCTGCTGCAGCTCGGCCTCGCGGGCGCGGTCACGCCACAGGCGCATTGCGCCAGCGTCGTAGCTGCTTTGCTTGGCCTGGGCTTCTAGCATGCCCACCATTGCCCGCGTGGCATAGGGACGGTAGCTGGGCGCGGTCTGCCACAGCGCCTCCAGGCATTTTTGCTGCAAGGCGGTATCGCTGGTGGGCAGGCAGGCGGCCAGTCCGGCCAGCGCGCCGGGATGCTGCGCATCACGGGCCAGCACCTGCTCGTAGAGCTGGCGCACGGGGGCCTGGCGGTCCAGCATGCGCTCAATGCGCGCGCGCTCGATCAGCTCTGCATTGCTGGAGTGGGCCGCATTGGCACGCAGCTGCTGGGCGTGCAGCTGCCAGCGCGCCATGCGTGCATGGTGCTGCTTCCAGGTGCTGGCATTGTCCTTGCACCAGCGGGCGTCGAATTGCTGCATCCATTCCGCAGCCTTGGGGCCCAGCAGGCTGACGGCACCTTTGGTGGACCAGCTGGGCAGGCCTGGGCGCTCGCCACTGATGGCCTTCACCCGGTCGCGCAAGGCCGGGTGGGTGTCGTCCACATCGCTGATCCGCGCGAGCGCCTGGCGCAGGGCCTGTTGCGCAAATGCCGGCTCGGGCTTGAGGCGCAGCATGTCTTGCATGGCACTGAACGGCCCCTGGGGCAGCGGGTGCTGGGCTGCGCTGCGCCAGTGCTGGCCCCAGAAGGCATCGCTCAGCCAGGCGGCCTTGACCTCCAGCTCGGTCAGTGTGGCAGCCGCCACGTCGGCCCCCAGCAGCTTCGCAGCGATGCGGTCGGCCTCGTACTCGTCCTGCCGGGCCATCGCAAAGGTCTTGGCAGCAAAGCGCGGAAAGTACCAGTTCAGGAACGAGCGGGTGGCTGCGGCCATCGGTCCGTCATCTTCGCGCATGCTGTAGTAGAGCTTGAGCCAGGCGCGGCGCGAGCGGTACACCCAGGCGCTGAGGCGGTTGTGGTTCTCGCGCAGATGGCCGTATTCATGGGCCAGCACCGCCATCACCCTGGCCTTGTCGAGCGCCATCAGCAGCGGCAGGCCAATCATCAGGTAGTTGACCGAGCCGCCCAGCATGCCAAAGCGGGGCCGCTGCCAGATGGCGGCGTTGCAATCATCTTGCAGGTAGACGGCATCGATGGCCGGGCCCTTGACCTTGCGGCGGATGCGATCGAGCGCCTTGAACAGATCCGGAGCGTCGGCCTCGGTAATCGCAATGCCCTCGGGCTCGTCGGCCGGGCCCGTCCACAGCGCCTTGAAACTGGTCCACAGCAGGCCCAGCGCAAACACCAGCGCCAGCACATAGCCGCCGCGAAACTGGCCGCGCACAGCCTGGGTCACGACAAATGCGAGGATGGCCAGACTCAGGACCAGGCAGCCCACCACCCAGAGGTAGCCCAGCAGCGCAAACCGGATGACGCTGCGCCGGTAGGCGGCGCTGTCTTTGGCGCTTTCGATCTCGCTCTCGCGCACCAGATGGATAAAGTCCGCTTGCTCCATGGCCCGCCCCTCATACCTTGTCGTAGTGGTTGTCGTTGTAATGTTCTGGCGCGCAGCAAAAAGCCCCCAGCGCGCTGAACGCTGGGGGCATTGTGCAGTGGGTGCTGACCGGGCGCTACGCCCGGGCGTTTTTACAACACGCCTTGGGCCAGCATGGCGTCGGCCACCTTCACAAAGCCGGCGATATTGGCGCCGTCGATGTAGCTCATCGAGCCGTCTTCGCGCTGGCCGTACTTGACGCAAGCCGAGTGGATGCCTTCCATGATTTCAAAGAGGCGCTGGTCGACTTCGGCAGCAGGCCAGCTCAGGCGCAGCGCGTTCTGGCTCATCTCCAGGCCGGAGGTGGCGACGCCGCCGGCGTTCGATGCCTTGCCCGGCGCGTAGAGCACGCCGGCCTTCTCAAAGGCCTTGGCCGCTTCGATGGTGCAGGGCATGTTGGCGCCTTCGGCCACGCAGAGCACGCCGTTCCTGATCAGGGTCTGGGCATCGGCCAGTTCCAGCTCGTTCTGGGTGGCGCAGGGCAGGGCCACGTCGGCCTTGATGAACCACGGGGTCTTGCCTTCGTAGTACTCCACGCCCGGCACTTGCTTGGCGTAGTCGCTCACGCGGCCGTACTGCTTGTTCTTGATGTCCATCAGCTTGACCAGCTTGTCACCGTCAAAACCGGCCGCGTCGTAGATGGTGCCCGAGGAGTCGGAGGCCGACACCACCTTGGCGCCCAGTGCCATGGCCTTGTCGATGGCGAACTGCGCCACATTGCCCGAGCCCGAGACCGAGACCGTCAGGCCTTCGAAGCTCTTGCCACGGGTCTTGAGCATTTCCTGCGCAAAGTAGACGGTGCCAAAGCCGGTGGCTTCGGGGCGGATCAGCGAGCCGCCAAAGGCCAGGCCCTTGCCGGTGAACACACAGTCGGCGCGGTTGGCCAGCTTTTTGTACATGCCGGCCATGAAGGCCACTTCACGGCCGCCCACGCCGATATCGCCGGCGGGCACGTCGGTATCCGAGCCCACATGGCGGAACAGTTCGCTGATGAAGGCCTGGCAAAAGCGCATCACTTCGGCATCGCTCTTGCCCTTGGGGTCGAAGTCCGAGCCGCCCTTGCCGCCGCCCATGGGCAGCGTGGTCAGCGCGTTCTTGAAGGTCTGCTCAAACGCCAGGAACTTGAGCACCGACAGGTTGACCGAGGGGTGGAAGCGCAGGCCGCCCTTGTAGGGGCCGATGGCCATGCTGTGCTGGATGCGGTAGCCACGGTTGACCTGCACCACACCCTTGTCGTCCACCCAGCTGACGCGAAAGCTCACCACGCGCTCGGGCTCCACCAGGCGTTCGAGCAGGCTGTGTTGGGCGTAGCGGGGGTTTTTCTCGATGAAGGGCCACAGGCTTTCCATGACTTCGGTCACGGCCTGCAAGAACTCGGGCTGGCCGGGGTTGCGCTGTTCGACGTAAGCGAGAAACTGGGCCAGGGATTGGTGTTGCATGGACAAACTTTCAAGGTCTAAAGCCGGCTTGCACTGATTTTGTGCGAGGGCCGAGGAGTGCACAGCGATGGTGCGCCATCGCGCCGAAAACCGACATTATGCCGAATGTGCATGCGTTAATGCATAAAACCCACATGCGATGACCCTGATAAGTCCGTGGATTGCACTGCTTTAGTGCTTTTCTGAGGGCGCACGCGGCTTTGCGGGCCGGCTGCCATGCCCTGAAATGGGGCTGTGCGGGGGTGATGGCTGGTTGTCACCCCGGCTACTGCAGTGCCAAAAATCTGTGTGCCGATTGTGGTCTTTGCCTTTTCAACAATTGCCTAGGCAATGAATGATTGGATAATCATTGCCTTGTAAACCATTTCAGAAAGGGCCTGCGGCATGACCGATTCGCACCAGGAAAATCCCGCGTCTGCTGGCGAGGAGCAAGAAGCGCTGGCGGGCGGCTTTCCCGAGATTGAAGCCATCCGGCCGGTGGATTTCCCCTGCTGGCTGATGCGCATCATCTCCACCGTGGTGCGTGCCGAGGTGGACCGCCGCATGGAGCCGCTGGGCCTGACGCAGGCCCAGTGGATTCCGGTGCTGCACCTGGCCAGCGGCAAGGCCCATACCTCGGCCGACCTGGCACGCCGCACCCTGCAGACCCCGGGCGCGATGACGCGCCTGGTCGACCGCCTGGTGGACAAGGGCATCATCGAGCGCGAACGCTCCACTGACGACCGCCGCGTGGTCAGCCTGCGGTTGACCGACGAGGGCCTGGCCGCTGCGATGCAGGTGCCCGACATCGTCAAGGGCGTCAACAGCGCCGCGCTCAGCCCTTTGTCCCCCGATGAATTGACCCAGTTCCACGGTTACCTGCGCCGCATCTATGAGGCCATGCCCAACACCTTGTCGGTGGACATGTGCCTGCCCCCCGATGGCTGCGCCGGTGACGCCACCGACAACTCCGACAACTCCGATAACTCCGACAACACAGCACACCAGCCCGGCAAGGAGAGGGCACTATGACCAGCAGTTTTTCATTTGTGGGCGCCGACCGCCGGCTGGCCCTGTCAGCCATTGCGCTGGCGGCCACCACGTTCATCGCCGGATGCGCCGATATGCGCGGCATCGATACCCATGCCCAGCTGCGCTCACCGCAGTCTGTCGGCTTGCTCACCGAGCCTTCCGCGGCGGACCAGGCCGCGACCGTGGCCCCGGTCGATGCGCAGTGGTGGAAGGCGCTGGGCGATGCGCAGCTCAATGCGCTGATCGACACCGCGCTGGCTGACAGCCCCAACCTGCAATCGGCGCAGGCGCGCATCCGCAAGGCCTGGTCGCTGGCGCAGGTCAGTGAATCGGCCCTGGGCCCGCAGCTCAATGGCCAGGCCAATGCCTCTCGCAACCATGCGCCGGCCAATGGCATGATTCCGCCGCCCCTGGCCGGCAACAACTACAGCACGGCCGAGGCGCGCATCAACGGCAGCTGGTCGCTGGACCTGTTTGGCAAGCACCGCGCAGCGCTCGATGCCGCTGTGGGCTCGGCCCGTGCGGCCCAGGCCGACATGGACGCGGCCCGCGTGCTGCTGACCAGCAATATGGTGCTGGCCTATGTGCAGCTGTCCCGCCTGCAGGCGCAGGAAGAGGTGGCCGTGCGCGCCATTGACCAGCGCGCCCACACCCTGCAATTGGTGCGTGACCGCTATGACGCGGGCCTGGACACCACCCTGGAAGTGCGCCAAAGCGAGAGCGGCGTGCCCCAGGCCAAGGTGCAGCTGCTGCAAGTGCGTGAGCAAAAGCAGCTGGCACAAAACGCGCTGGCCGCGTTGATGGGCCAGCCCGCACGCGCCCAGGAACTGGTGGCTTCGCCGATCGCCCAACTGAGCCTGCCGCGTTTTCCGTCGCAGCTGTCGTCCAACCTGCTGGGGCGCCGGGCCGATATCGTGGCCGCGCGCTGGCGCGTGGAAGCTGCCGAGCAAGGCATTCGCCAGGCCAAGGCCGAGTTCTACCCCGATATCGACCTGACGGCCTTCCTGGGTTTGTCGAGCATTGGCTTTAACAACTTTGCCAAGAGCAGCGCGCGCGAATGGGGCGTGGGCCCGGCGCTGAGCCTGCCGATCTTCGACTCGGGCCGGCTGCGGGCCAATCTGAGCGGCAAATCGGCCGACTATGAGCTGGCCGTGCAGGCCTACAACCAGGCGGTGATCACGGCGGTGCACGATGTGGCCGACCAGGTCGCCAGTGCCCGCTCGGCCCATGCCCAGCTGCCCGAGCAGCGCCGCGCCGCCGATGCCGCGCAAAGCGCGCTCGATATTGCCAACCAGCGCTATGCCGCTGGCCTGGGCACCTATTTGAATGTGCTGTCGGCCGAGACCAATGTGCTGACCCAGCGCCAGCAGATGGTGGATGTCGAGGCCCGCATTCTGTCGAGCAATGCCGCACTGGCCCAGGCTTTGGGTGGTGGCTACCAGGAGCAGATCCACAGCAGTGACAGCAACGCCAACCCGGACAGCACCACACCCACCCAGACCAACGCCCCGATGGACAGCGCCAAGAGCTGACCTGCCCACCTCGCGTGCAACACACATAAGCAAGACCTTGAAGGCCCAGCCTCTCGTCACATAACTCGCTACGCAATACCATGTCGAACAACAACACTTCCGCTTCTCCCTCCGCCGCGCCCGCTGCCCCTGAGGCACCGGCAGCCCAGCCGCGCAAAAAATGGCTGCTGCGCCTGACGGGCCTCGTCATCGTGCTGGGCGCCGCCTATGGCATCTATGACTGGATGGTCAACAGCCATTTTGAAGAGACCGACAACGCCTATGTGCAGGGCAACCTGGTGCAGATCGCGCCGCAGACCGCCGGCACCGTGCAGTCCATCCTGGCCGATGACACCGACTATGTGAAGGAAGGCCAGGCCCTGGTGCGCCTGGATCCGGCCGATGCCAAGGTGGCCTTCGAGCAGGCCAAGGCCAACCTGGCCCAGGCGGTGCGCCAGGTGCGCACCCTGTATGTGAACAATGGCTCCTACACCGCGCAGATCGCGCAGCGCCAGGCCGAAGTGGCCAAGGCCAAGAACGACCTGGTGCGCGCGCAAAGCGACCTCAAGCGCCGCCAGGCACTGACGGGCAATGGCGCCGTATCGAAGGAAGAGCTGAGCCATGCGCAAAGCCAGGTCGATGCCGCCCAGGCGGCCGTCAATGCGTCGCAGGCCGCCGTCAACACGGCGCGCGAGCAGCTGGCCAGCAACCAGTCGCTGACCGAAGGCATCAGCGTGAACGACCACCCCAATGTGCTGACCGCTGCGGCCAAGGTACGTGAGGCCTATCTGGCGATGCAGCGCAACGAGCTGGTCTCGCCCGTCTCGGGCGTGGTGGGCAAGCGCTCGGTGCAGGTGGGCCAGCGCGTGGCCCCCGGCACGCCGCTGATGACCGTGGTGCCGATGAACCAGCTCTGGGTCGAGGCCAACTTCAAGGAAAACCAGCTGCGCAACCTGCGCCTGGGCCAGCCCGTCAAGATGACGGCCGACCTTTACGGCAAGAAGGTCGAGTACAGCGGCACGGTTGAAGGCCTGGGCGTGGGCACGGGCGCTGCCTTCTCGCTGCTGCCCGCGCAAAACGCGACGGGCAACTGGATCAAGGTGGTGCAGCGCGTGCCGGTGCGCATTGCGCTCGATCCCAAGCAGGTGCAGGAGCACCCGCTGCGCGTGGGCCTGTCGATGCTGGTGGATGTGGACATCCAGAACCAGGATGGCAAGCTGCTGGCCGATGTGCCGCGCAAGGAGCCGCTGGTGCAGACCAATGTCTATGACGTGCAGGACGAAGGCGCCGATGCGGTGATTGCGCAAGTGATCGCCAGCAATGCCGGCAAGAAGCTGTAAGCGCCCCTTCTTTTGACCAGGGCTGCCCGCTGGGCGGCCCCAAGGATGCGTTATGGCAACTTCCAATCCCTCGCTACCCCACCCGCCGCTCGAAGGCTCGGCGCGCCTCATTGGCACCCTGGCGCTGTCGGCTGCGGTGTTCATGAATGTGCTGGACACCTCGATCGCGAACGTGTCGCTGCCGGCCATTGCCGGTGACCTGGGCGTCAGCGCCAACCAGGGCACCTGGGTGATCACCAGCTTTGCCGTGGCCAATGCGATCTCGGTGCCGCTGACCGGCTGGCTGTCTATGCGCTTTGGCCAGGTGCGCTTGTTCATGCTCAGCGTGACCTTGTTCGTGATCTCGTCCTGGCTTTGCGGCCTGGCCCCGAACATGACGACCCTGATCGCGTTCCGTATCTTGCAGGGCTTTGTCGCCGGGCCGATGATTCCGCTGTCTCAGTCGCTGCTCCTGGCCAGTTACCCGCGCGCGATGGCGGGCACGGCGATGGCCTTCTGGTCGATGACGACCCTGATCGCGCCGGTGATGGGCCCCTTGCTGGGCGGCTGGATCACCGACAACATGTCCTGGCCCTGGATCTTCTACATCAATGTGCCGGTCGGCATGCTGTCCGTGGGCGCTACCTGGGCGATCTTCCGCAACCGGGATTCGGTGCGCAAGGCCTTGCCGATCGATGCGATTGGCCTGGGGCTGCTGGTGGTCTGGGTCTCGGCGATGCAGATCATGCTGGATATCGGCAAGGAGCACGACTGGTTCCAGTCGCCGATGGTGGTCGCCTGTGCGGTGATTGCGGTCGTTGGCCTCTTGTACTTCCTGATCTGGGAGCTGGGCGACAAGCACCCGGTGGTGGACCTGCGCCTGTTCAAGAACCGCAATTTCTGGGCCGGCACCCTGGCCATCTCGGTGGGCTATGGCCTGTTCTTTGGCAATGTGGTGCTGCTGCCTTTGTGGCTGCAGCAGTTCATGGGCTACACCGCCACCGATGCGGGCCTGGTGTTGGCGCCGGTGGGCTTGCTGGCGCTGGTGCTCTCGCCGGTGGTGGGCAAGACCATCCACAAGGTCGATCCCCGGCGCTATGCGACGGCCTCGTTCATCGTGTTCGGTCTGGTGATGTGGATGCGTTCGCGCTTCAACACCCAGGTGGACCTGACGACCATCATGATCCCGACCATCGTGCAGGGCGCGGCCATGGCAGGCTTTTTCATTCCGCTGATGACCATCACCTTGAGCGATATCCCGCCCGAGAAAATGCCCAGCGCATCGGGCCTGTCGAACTTTGTGCGGATCACTGCCGGTGCCGTCGGTACCTCGGTCGCCACTACCCTTTGGGAGCGCCGCGCCACCTTGCACCACGCGCAACTGGTCGAGCACATCAGCCTGGGCGATGGCCCCACCGCGCAAGTGGTGCAAGGCCTGCAGGCCAGCGGGCTTACGCTGCAGCAGGCGCTCGCCCGGGTCGACCAGCTGGTCAACCAGCAGGCCTTTATGCTGGCGGCCAATGATATTTTCTGGGCCTCGTCGATGCTGTTCCTGCTGCTGATCCCGCTGGTCTGGCTGGCCAAGGGCCCCAAGAAGGGCCAGGGCGGCGGCGGATCGGAGGCGGCATCGGCTGCGCACTGATCCAGCACTGCACACGGCTGCATACATGGAAAAAGGAAGCCTCGGCTTCCTTTTTTTCGGTCTGGGCGCTGGGGCGCGGTTTAGCGGCCGCGCAAGAACAGTGCGTCCAGCTCCTTCATGCTCAGCTGGCGCCAAGTGGGCCGGCCATGGTTGCACTGGTCGGAGCGCTCGGTGTGCTCCATATCGCGCAGCAGTGCGTTCATCTCGTCGATGGTGAGTTGCCGGTTGGCGCGCACGGCGCCGTGGCAGGCCATCGTCCCCAGGATCTCGTTGCGGGCGCGCTGCACGACGGTGCTGGCATCGTGCTGCGCCAGCTCGGCCAGCACGCTGCGCGCCAGCTCCACGGGGTTGCCCTGGGCCAAGGTGGTGGGCGTGGCACGCACGGCCAGGGTCTTGGGCGAGAAGGGCACGACCTCCAGCCCCAGCTGGGCCAGGGTCTCGCTGTGGTCTTCGGCGGTGGCCACTTCTTCGGGTGTGGCCGAGAAGGTCGCAGGAATCAGCAGTGGCTGGCTGGCAATGGCGCTGCTGGCATCGCCGTCATCGAGCTGGCTTTTGAGGCGCTCGTAGACGATGCGCTCATGGGCGGCATGCATATCGACAATGACCAGGCCCTGGGCGTTTTCCGCGAGGATATAGACCCCATGGATCTGCGCCACGGCCCGGCCCAGCGGCCAGGGGTTGTCGGCAGATTCCGGGGGCAGGGTGGGCACCAGCGGCGCGCCGGCGGCCATCGCACCGGCAGCGGGTTGCGGGCTCCAGCGCGGGCTGGCTTCCTGCACCTGCCAGGGCGTGGCATCGATGCTGGTGGCTGTGTTGCTGGACATGCCTGCCAGCGTTGCATCTGGCGTTGCAGCGCCCCCACCTTGGCCCCAGAGCGCAGCCGTTTGCTGCAGCGCCTGCAGGCCGTTGACGCGGGGCGGGGCCTCAAAGCGCATCGCAGTCTGCGCCTGGGGGGCTGGCGCATAGGCTTGGCCTGGCAAGGCGGTCGGCTGGCCGGCCGTTGCCGGTGTGGGCACTGCGGCCGCAGCGTCCAGCAGCTGCTGGGCGCGCGGGGCGGCCAGTGCGTTCTCCACGCCATGCAGCACCGCCTGGTGCACCTCGCGGCTATCGCGAAAGCGTACCTCGATCTTGGTCGGGTGCACGTTCACATCGACCCGCATCGGATCGAGGCTGATATAGAGCGCATAGACGGGCTGGCGGTGGCCGTGCAGCACATCTTCATAGGCGGCGCGGGCCGCATGGGTGAGCACCTTGTCGCGCACAAAGCGGCCGTTGACATAGCAGAACTGCTGGTCGGCACGCGAGCGCGCGGCATCGGGCAGACCCGCGCGGCCGCGTACCTGCACATGGCCGGCCTGGTAGTTCACGACAATCGATTGCTCGAGAAAATCGGGGCCCAGCACATCGGCCAGGCGCTTGTCCATCGCGCGCTGCTCCAGCTGCTGCCAGGCGGCGTCGTCGGGCAGGTCTGCATCGCTGCGGGGCGGCAGGGTGGCGCGCCATTGCTCGACCAGCTTGCCCTCATGCCAGATCGCAAAGCCCACGCCGGGGCGGGTGAGCGCATGGCGGCGCACGGCCTCGACGCAATGGGCCAGCTCGGTGGCGTCGGTCTTCAAAAACTTGCGCCGCGCAGGCGTGCTGAAGAACAGCTCCTTGACCTCCATCGTCGTGCCGGGGTTGCGGGCGGCGGGGCGCAGCTCGCCACTGCGGGCATCGAGCAGGTAGGCGCTCTCTTGCTGGGCGGGGCGCGAGAGCACGCTCATCTCCGAGACCGAGGCAATGGCTGCCAGCGCCTCGCCCCGGAACCCCATGGTGGCCACCGATTCGAGGTCATGCAGGTTGCGGATCTTGCTGGTCGCGTGGCGGCGCAGCGCAATGGGCAGCTCTTCGCGCGGAATGCCGCAGCCGTCGTCTTCGACGGTGATCAGCCGCACACCACCGGCGAGCAGGCGCACGGTGATGCTGGTGGCCCCTGCATCGAGCGCATTGTCGACCAGCTCACGCACGACGGAGGCGGGGCGCTCGACCACCTCGCCGGCCGCGATCTGGCTGACCAGCTCATCGGGCAGATCCTGGATGGGACGGCGCGTGGGCGCAGCGCTGCTGCCACTGTGGGCTGCAGGCGTCAAAGCATCGTTGGGGGCGTCTGCCGGGTCAAGGGAGGCGGGTGCGGTATCTGCGGTCATGCAGGGATTTTAGGCAAAGCCGCCTGGCATTCGGGGTAAAGTGTGCAATCGCCACTTTGGGCCCTGGGGCTGCAGTTCTCTAGCCTGCCTAAGTGGTGATCAAGATGGTTTGCCGCAGGGCCTCAGGGCTGCTGCGGTTTTTGTGTAGAGAGGTTGTGTTTTGGAATTCTTCAGCTGGTTCATCGATGCGGGCATGCATCTGATCGACTTCATCTTGCATGTCGACAAGTACCTGGAAGCTTTTGTAACGACCTATGGCATGTGGGTCTATGCGCTGCTGTTTCTGATCGTCTTTGTCGAGACCGGCGTCGTGGTGATGCCCTTCTTGCCCGGCGATTCGCTGCTGTTTATCGTCGGCGCCATGTGCGGTGCGGGGCTGATGAGTTTTCCGCTGGCTACCGGCTTGCTGTTTGCGGCGGCCTTCCTCGGCGACCAGTGCAATTACCAGATCGGCCACCATTTGGGGCCCAAGGTGTTCAAGTGGGAGAACTCGCGCTGGTTCAACCGCAAGGCCTTTGACAAGGCCCATGCGTTCTACGAGCGCTATGGCGGCATCACCATCATCCTGGCGCGCTTCATGCCGTTTGTGCGCACCTTTGCGCCCTTTGTGGCGGGCGTGGCCAACATGAACCGTGCCAAGTTCATTGCCTACAACCTGATTGGCGCGGCCATCTGGGTGTTTGGCATTTGCGCGGCGGGTTACTTCTTTGGCAACCTGCCCTGGGTCAAGGCCAACTTGGAGAAGATCATCTGGGGCCTGATCCTCGTGCCCGGTCTGCTGGCCATCTTTGGTGCCTGGCGCGCCGGCAGGAACGAGAAGGCCGCTGGCACCGTCTGAGCAGCGACTGCACGATGAGCAAGGGACCGCCGAGGCGGTCCCTTTTTTGTGGCTGCAAAGCTGGATTGACGCTTATACCGTGCGGTTGCGCGCCAGCGGCGGGTTCTTCGCAAAATAGGCCTGGATGCCGCGCATGATGGCGTCAGCGAGCTGGTTTTGGTAGGCGGTGGTGCGCAGCTTGGCTTCTTCTTCGGGGTTGCTGATGAAGGCGGTCTCGACCAGCACGCTGGGGATGTCGGGCGCCTTCAACACGGCAAAACCGGCCTGCTCCACGCGGGGCTTGTGCAGGCGGGCGAACTGGCCCAACTGGCCCAGCACATGGGTGCCGAGCTTGAGGCTGTCATTGATCTGGGCGGTGGTGCTCATGTCCAAAAGTGCGCGCTGCACATGGGCGTCGCTGCTGCCGACGCCGGCCACGTTCAGGCCGCCCACCATGTCGGCCTGGTTCTCCTTGTTGGCCAGCCAGCGCGCGGCCGAGCTGGTCGCGCCGCGCTCGCTCAGCGCAAACACGCTGGCGCCATTGGCCGATGGCTTGGTGAACGCATCGGCATGGATGCTGATGAACAGATCGGCCTGCACACGGCGGGCCTTTTCGACCCGGGTGTTGAGCGGCACAAAGAAGTCGGCATCGCGTGTCATGAACGCGCGCATCGGGTTGCCGCCCACGCTGCTGTTGTTGATGCGCTCGCGCAGCATGTGGCCGATCTTGAGCACGATGTCTTTTTCGCGGATACCGCTGGGGCCGGTGGCGCCAGGGTCTTCACCGCCATGGCCGGGGTCGAGCGCGACGATGATGAGGCGGTCGGTGCGCGATGCCGGGCGGCCGCGTGCGGGCGGTGGAGGAGGAGGCGGCGGCGGGGGCGGAGGAGGTGCTGCAGCCACGACGGTGGGCGGCGGCGCGACCGGTGCAACGGGGGGTGCCACCGGGCGGTTGCCACTCTTGGCAATCAGCTCGGCCAGCGGGTCGGCAGCCTGGGCGGCGGCTGCTGGCGAGGGTGGGGC